>WAJY01000159.1 GCA_015523645.1 Geoglobus sp.
ATCAACCATACTCATCCCTCCAGGGCTTTCTTAATCAATTCCTCTTTCAGCTCCTTACATGCATGTGGCGGATATTTCTTATATTCTTTTGAAAACGCAGAGTAACGGTTCTGACACTGATTACAGAGGCTTTCAGGAATCAATCCTCTAACATGTTCGACCTTATCAACAAAGATTCTATCCTCATAGTAATCTATGAATTTTCTCGCTTCATCAACATCTCTAAACCAAAATGTGTGGCATCCCTGTCCGTTGCCAATGTAAACCTGTCTTTCGTCCCCTATGCTGTAATCCCATGATATCAGAACACCTTTATACGCACCATAATCTCTTATTTTGCTAATTCCCATAACACAACACCTCCTTATTTACTCAAGAAGTCGCGAATACTTATCCAAAAATTCCTCTTTCTCTATATTTCTTCCCTGTTTTATATCGTAGAGTGGATGATGTGCGTAATCACTGATTGAGAGATAACACGTAGGAGCCACAGCAAACGTAGCATCAACACCATGTATCTCGGCAAACCACACTCCACCTTTTCTTGGCATCAAATTCAGCTTTATACCTCTTTTGTATCTTTTGAAGACATCAGAAATTAGGCTGGCAAGCAGGTATCCCTTTATGGTGTAGAAGACCTTATAATCTCCAAAATCCCATACTTCAGGGTACATTACTATAAAATTCTCAAGTTCTGATTTTTTTGGAGCATTCAGCACACCTTTATGGAGCACACTTCCATATATTGATTCAAGATCTTCCTCACTGACATCAGGATTAACAAGCCCAACGACCATCGCAGGATCTGTGGTTGTAAAAACAACTCTCTTTCTCATAACAACTTGTTTATTTCTCCAGCCTCTTTCGATCAGATTTCTCTTAGCCTCTTCAAAAGAAAGAGTTTCAGGCATATAAAGTACCTCCTCTCACTTTATAAAAGAGAAATTAAAGAACCTCAAAGAAGTCTGCTGACCATTCCCCAGTATGTCCATTGTCGAGCCTTATTTTGCAAACTACACCGTAGCCTTCAGTATATCCTGTCTCCTCAACAATTGTTCCTGTTTCCCCCTTATACTTTCCCTTAACTATCTTAACTCTCCTTCCAACGAGTTCAAACATCTTATACACCCCTAATCTCCTCTCATTCCATAAACTGCCATACGGCTTTTACCTCTATAACGAAAACGTAATTGTATTCCTTTCTCTTTTCCGATGCGATACGCATTGCCTCTGTAATATCATCAGCAACCTCAATCCCATTCCTCTCCCACTCATCCCCTCCAAACTCATTTTCAGCAACAATCCAGTATTTTTTAAACCCAACCATCTCATCAAGCCTTGGCATGGAAATGCACCTCAAAAATTAAAAACATCAATCCCCCAAAACAGGAGATCTGAGCACAGTCCCCTTCACTCTGAAAAACTCTGGAACTCTCACATTCTGACTCTCAAGCTTCCCATTCACGGTTGTTACAACAATAGCCTCTTGTGACTGCGTGTAAATATAATCCATAGCCTCAATAGCATTTTTCACAATGAGAAGGCTGTTGTCCTCAAGGTTGATGACAACTGTTTCAGGTGATCCTGTTGCAAATCTTGAAAGCTTCTTAACTCTCTCGAGGATTTCACTATCTTCCACTTCCTCAACAAACTTCTCAATCTCAAATCTCCTCAAAACCTCAACCTTCTGCATGCTCTCACCTCCTGTCAGTTATATGTCTTCTCAATAAATCAAGTCTATACTGTCCCTTCTCAAGCTTATATCTTTTGTTCCTGTGCTCCTGATGAATCACCCACATCTCAGCCTCTTCAACTACAATAAAACTGTTTGTAGGGTTGTTGAGAACATCTCTGAGCTGTATGGCTTTATCCACCGCAACGATATGATTTCCAAGCACAAAATTACACTGTCTCGGCGTTAGCTCTTTTTCAAGCACTTTCTCAAATCTATCTCTGTACTTCTGCTTAAGCTCTGCTTTGATCTGACTGAGTTTTTGACTTGCTTTTCTTGATGCTATCATATCTCTTGCAAGTTTCTTTCTCTTTTCAGTCAGTCTCTTCCAGCCCTGCTCTTCTTTGTATTCGAGAATTTCTTCCTCAGTAACCTCTTTTTTGAGCTCATCAGTAAGTTTCCGCAACAGCGAGTATTCTGAGGAATTAAATTCATCATAAATCAAATCTTTGAATACTCTTCTTTCAATCTCCACCCTTAATGAATCGCATGCCGACTTGAAATCTCCTGTTTTTGTAATGCAGAGATCTCCCTGAAGCCTCACTGTCTCATTAAGCTCTATCTGAAGTAATCCCTCTATGCTAACATACTCTGCATCAGTCTGAAAGCCCATCTTCTTCCTGATGTACTCTTTTGTCCACAAAAAATTATCATTTTCAAAATTACTATCCCATTCCAACCTATGTATCCAGAAATTTCCATCTTCTTTTCCAATGACAAAAACTGCGTGATAATAGTCCTTTCTGTTGATTGAGTATTTCTCTGTCCTCACTGCAATGTATTCTTCATCCCGAAATACAATCTGAGCATTAGCTACCTGTTTTCTGCCTTTTTTGTCATAGTAGTAGAAGATTTTGTCAATGTTCTGTCTGTGTCTTTCATCATCGAAAAGTTCCTTGATTTTTGCTATTTTGCGATTTTTGATTAGCTCTGCAAGTTCTGATAGTGATAGCTGATTTTTCTCTCTTTTAAGCTCATTTTCGAGCTCCTGAGCAAGTTTTTCAAGCTCATTCATCTTTAACCCTCCTTAGATTTTAACATTCTCAAGCTCTTTTATCGCATCTTCAAGCTCATTCTCTCTTCTGTTGAAGTAGCTATTAAAAGCATCTACAAACTTCTTGAAGTTCTTTGCAGTCTTGATCAGTGTTGCAGTATTCACTTCTGAGTCAAAATAGCTTATAACATAAGTGTTGCCAACTCTGAGATACATTCCTCTGCCATTTGATTTTAGCGTCCATTTTTCAACTTCTCCATCAACCTCTATTTTCGTCTCAAAAGATTTCGCTCCAAGTTTTTCAAGCTCTTTTGCCATTTCCTCACATTTTTTCCTCAAAACAGTGAGGAGCTGATTTTTCAGCTCCGCAACCCTATCAAGATTTTTTACATTTTCCTCAGCCATAACTCACCACCTCTTCATCTTTTTTAAAATTCAGCCAAAAAACCAAAACTAAAAAAATTAATACTCAGAAGGGAGCATCAGCACCCCATCAACCAGATACAGCTTTATTTTCTCCAGCGGGAAATCCGTGTACGGTATTTCCTGCCTGACCACTTCAGGCTGGTCGGAATCCTCTCTCATCGTGGCCACTGCTGTCCTGTCCTCATTAACTTTCAGCTCCCATATCTGGAATGGGCACTTTTTGACCTTTGACCTCACCTGCCATGAGGCAATGAGATCAATGAGCCAGTAAGCCCCTGCCTTGTCTGCAAGGTACTTAACGCCGTCAGTAAAAACAATAAGCCCTGTCCAATGTCTGTAGTAGTTTTCTGTGCCAGTAAACTGATTTAAACTCTGTTTGAGTATTTCAGGATCCATATTTCCATCTCCCCAAATTATTTCTTCTCCTTTTTGATGAGTTTCTCCCTGATGATCCAGAGCGTATTGGTGAATTCTGCATAGTCTTCTGTCTTGAGAAACAGGAACTCATCCTGAAAGACTGCCCTGGCGAAGTTCTTTTTAGAGATGCCCAGCCTTCTGAGAACTTCTGATATGTTTTTCCCCTCGATCAGCTCCTGAGGTGTTATTGTCTTGAAAACGGGCTCCGGATTGGGTGGATTTTTGAGGTATACTCCTATATTTATCATAACTACCATCCCCTTCATGAGCAAAAACTCCTTTAACTAGTTAAAAATAACTACCTGTATATAACTTTTTTACTAATTCTCCTTCTTTATTTCATAAGCTCTCTGATATGCTCTTCTGTTGTTTTATTGACCTTAATGTAGTTTATGTTATCTAGGTTTGCTTTTGGTTCAAGTATTCTTATTACCTCTTTTGCCTCATTTTTGAGCTCAAGAAACTCCTCTCGTGGAAGATATTCTGTAATATGAATTATTGCTTCTCTGAGAAACAACTCACACCCCTTGAAGTTTTTCCAGTACCTGATTGTAAGAATTGTGTTTTTGTCTAGTTGACACCTGTACATCTTCCCGTTCTCTGTATCATATATTAATTTACATTTTATTTCCACAACATCACCTCCTAAAACTCATACCTCTTAAAATTTCTCACTCACGATTTTTATTTCTCTCAAAACCCTAAACTCCCTGAACCTGAAATGCCTGTATATGGTTTCTCCTGTGTCGAGATCTCTGCTCTCCATGATCGTATCCTGAAATTCATCAAAATCTGGGCACGGCTGTTTACTGCAGTTGTGGAGGGTATCCATCTCTGCCCTCAGGACTGTGAAGCCGTGTTTCTTTGCCTCACTGACAAGATGGATGATGAAGCTCATTGGCAGAACCGGGATGATGTAGTCTGCCCTGACATTCTTTGCGAGCTCAATGGCTTTTTCTGCCGTTGCTATGGGTTTGCTGTGCTTCACCAGCCTGAATTTTCTGAGTTTCTGCTCCAAAGTTTTGATTTGAACCGGTAGAGGTTCATGACGGCTTATCCACAAGACTGTTTTCATGCTAACTCCCCCTCAAAAATTCTGATTACTCCTTCTCTGTCCAATTCTACTTTTAAGTATCTTTCTGAGATTTCTCGCAAATCCTCATTGTGCCCGTCAACCATCACTGAAATTAATCTTCTGTCCGGTTTGTAAGTAACCTCATCCTCCCCATCTGTTATCAGAATTATGGTTCCAATCCCTTCTATGTCAGCCTTTTTTAGTGCCCTGTCAATCGATGTTCCACCTGAGCATCTGAGCCTTAGAATATGGTCTAGGGCTTTATTAAACTCTTTCTGCAGATCGATAATGCTGAAGGGCGTATCGTCAAAGAACATGAGCTTACCTTTCACTCTGTTTTTCTTTGCTTGCTTTGCAAGAACCAAAGCTACCGCTCTTGACCACATAGTTTTATTCCTAGAGTTCATTGAACCAGACTTATCGACCACCAAAGTATTTTCTGAAATTTCCTCTGTTTTTGTGTCAATTTCTGGAAGCTGTGAAGTTGCGTAGTAATACCAGAACAGCTCGTCAGGCAATGCATAACTCTGAGGCATAACTCTTGTTAAGTCACTGCCAAATTTGATGTCATCGTAAATACCGAAAATCGAAGATTTTCTGGTTTTTGTAAGGTTTAAATCCAGCTCTTTGAACATTCTCAGCAATTGTTTTATGTCAACAATGAAATCGAGGTCTAAAAGCTCACCAAAGCTAGCATCATGCCCTACACCAGCCTTTAAACCGGTGTAGAGCTTAGCTTTCTCTGCTTCCTCTCTTGCTTGTTTTTTAGCCTCTTTTGTAATCTCCTGTATAATTTGCTCCATTTGCTGTTTTACTTGCTCACCAACTTGCTGAGCTTGCTGTCCAGCTTGCTGGATTTGTTGATTGGTTTGCATTTGCTGTATTAACTGCTGTATTGCTTGCCTTTTTTTCTCATCTTGTTCTTGCTGTTCTCGTTTCTTTAACTCCTCGAGAATTGCCAAAACGTATTTTACGCTGAAAAACCTTGAAATCAGATCATCTGCAATTGTGAAATTTCTTAGTTCTTCATCCTTAAGAATAGGCTCTGTAATTTGCTGTAAGAATTCATCTTGCTCGTGAATGGTATTGAGTAAATAGCAAGAGTGAAAAACATCTAAAGGAATTTGAGGATTTAAGCTATTGATGTCGTGGATAGTGATATTTTGATAGCTATCACTAGATTTAAAAGCCTGCTCACATAGGGATTTTATTGCATTAGCCCTGTACTCTCCAAGCCAGCCATAGTTTCCAAACTTGAAAAATTTGATGAAATTCACTAGCACCACCCCAATTCTTGGTTGTACTTGCAGTATTTGCAGTATTCCCAGTAGCCAGCATTTTTGCAACAAGAATAGAGCTCATCTGAAGTTTCAGGCTGATAGCACTCCGGTGCTTCCAAAAAGTCACACATACTTACTCAGCTCCGCCATTTCATCTAGATTTAGCCCAAGAACCTCTGCATACACCAGAACCTTGAGCTCATTGCTTAGATTTGCCTCTTTTGTCAGCTTTAGTTTTTTGAGCAGCTCTGAGTCTCTAGGCAGAACTACTGTCAGTTCTCCTGGATAGCATGAATCCGGCACAGTGTAAAACACCGGAACTTTATGTTTTTGATGTATGGCTCTAGCTATCTCTTCGCATTCAAAGCCCTCGAAAATCTGATCTTCAGTGAAGATCTCATGAGTATCGCTGAGAATGTCTGTAGGAAGGAAATGCATTGGAAAGACAATATCTTTCAGAGACCAATGATCGCTCCACTCCTTTGAAATGTAGAATGGTTGATCACTTAGAACAACATAGCTGTTATAGCGATAGAGGACAGCATAAGCATTAGTGACTTTTTTGAGTATCCGGGCTATGGCTTCATACTCGCCCGCTTCTGCTAGCTGAATCACTGATTTTACTTGCTCCTCCGTAAATCCTCTTTGCTTCATTTCTTTGATGAATTCCTGCAAATGCTGCCATTTCTCAAGCTCCTTGATTTTTTTGTAAATCTCTTCTCTCTCTTGTAATTTCTGCTCTTTCTGCTTCTCAAGCTCTGTTTTTTGCCCCTCAGTAAGCCAGTAGAAACACTTGATATACTGCTTTCCTGTTTTCTGAGATGTCCTTATCTGATAATTTTGAATATAAACTAACTGAGGTTGCTCAGGTGGTTTGGAGAACAGCACTACCATGCCTTGTTTAGCCTCTCCTTTGTCCTCTATAACTTCACCAATGATAACGTTGTCCTTTCCTGGAAAGCACTGGACTGGAATTAGGGAATCTTCAGATTCTTTTAGCTGATAATATTCTTCGCTGAGCCTATCGTACTGTTTTTTAAGTTTTTCGAGCTCAGTCATCTAAACCACCTTCCTAGCTAAAATTGCTGAAAACTGCTTTAACAATTCTTGAAGTTGCTGATATTCCTCTAGTTCGCTGTATGCTGAGAACGATGAGATTTTTGATTGCAATGGTTTTAATTGTTCTGCAACCTTCAAAGCTTCTGCAAAGTCATTTGTATTTTCAAGTTGTTCAAGTAATCCCTGAATTTGAGGTAAAAGTTCTTGTAATTGCTGTCTTGCTTTTATTTGCTCTCCTGCAATGTCGATGATAACTTGCTCGACGATTTTGACCTGTTCTTGTGTCTCTGGAATCGTGTACTTTAGAGCCAGCAAGTCTTCAGGAGTTACAACATTACGATCACTGAGAACGGCAGAAGAGGCTAATGTTAACAGACAGCGACCTTTACGCCTGTCTGAGATTATTATGTTTTGATCTTGAAGCTTACCGAAGATAGTAAGCAATTGTTTTTTGACAGTAAATGGGTTAACCCTGAAGACCTGCTCATGAGCTTGTTCGATAATTTTGAAGTCAAAAGTGTTTTGTTTTTGGTAATTTGGCTGATGAATGATCCAGTAGGTGTCAAGAAGCTCATCCCACTTCTCTGGTGGAACATAGGAAACCCAGTGGCGATACTGAAATCTGTCGTAGAGAGCCTGTAATTCCGGCTCTTCTGGAATCTCATTAGAAGCCGATAGACAAGTCCATAATGGAACTCTGATCTCCTTATCTCCTCTGTCGAATTTTCGTTCATTGAGGATTTTTAGTAATGTGTTGAGAATTGCTGAACTGCCCTTGAAAATCTCGTCGATAAACGCTAGTTTAGCTTCTGGGAGCTTGTTTGTGGTTACTATAACTGTTTTGCCTGTTTCACGAAGCTGTTGGACGTCTGGTGCTCCAAAGAGTTCATGAGGCAAAGTGTACTTTGTTAGCAAATAAGAAAACAAAGGAACATTGAAAGACTCGGCTAGCATTGAAATTTGGAGAGATTTTGCAGTACCGGGAGCACCAATGAGAACGGCATGCTGCTTGCTAATCAAGGACAGCATTAATACCTTTGCCTCTTCCTCCCTTCCAGGGAGGATTATGCTATTATAAATTTGCTGGAGAGACATTTACAACTCCTCCAAAATTTCCTTTACCTTATCCTTGCCAACCAGTTCAATTGCTCTCTGGATCAAAGTAATAGCCTCCACTTCTCTGTCCTTTTCTTCAAATTCTTCTCTGTCTTCCTCGATTATCTCTGCTATTTCTTGTTCTTTCTGTTTTTCTTGCTGTTCAAGATACGGAATTGAAATACTGACTATTTTGTGTCCCGATGGAGATACACCAACGTATCTTCTTGATTCATAAGTTTTTACTGGGTAAATATTGAAGTCTGGTAGCGATTGCTGGAGTTTTGCACAGTTTTTGAAGGCAACAGCCCATGCTGCTTTTTCCTTGCCCCAACTGAATTTTGCTTCCAATGAATTAGCTACGAATTCCTCGAACTCAATGTAGCCTGTATCAAGGAGTTCCTCAGTATTGCCATTGTCATCTGTTTTGAACAGTGAAATTTCTAGTTGTTTTGCAGTTATTTTGATTTTGCTACCATTTACAGTTATTTCCCGATCACCAATTTTATTGCCCAATGCTTGAAAAGTGCCATTATCGTCGGCTGAAATGGCATAGGTCGTCTTGTACTTTAATTTGTTATCTGAAAACTCCTTGTAGGTGATGACATCGCCGTCATTGGTAATAAAAAGAACGGTAGGCATTGCCTTGCACTGCTGGAGCTTTTGTTTTACCCTTTCAAGCATGATTAACCACCTCTTTCGCTCTTTCAAGGTGCAATCCGCAGCAAAGCACTGATTTATTGCTGTTAAACACTGTGAATGTTGCTCTGTTTTTGCATTTACCTTTGCCGTTTTTAGTTGAAATTTGGCATGTAGCTGTTACGTATGCTGGGTTTCTACTGACTATAATCATTGTGGCACACTTCCCTGAAATGAGCGTAGAGTTCAGGGTGTTGGAAAGTCTTGCAGTATCGCTCCTCTGAACAGAAATTAATGTACACCATTTGCAATTTACTGTCACTGTAACACCTCCTTGAGCCTTTTTACTATTTTTTCGTATTTCTGCGGATAATCACGCTTGCATACTGCGAGCCATCGGCAGCCAAGGTAGCC
>WAJY01000160.1 GCA_015523645.1 Geoglobus sp.
AGATCTCTGGTGGACAAATGAAGGCTGTGAAAGTGCCGAAGGAGAGAGGGGAGGAGGTAAGAAGACTGATAGAAAAGCTAGGGTTGAAAGATAAAAGGAGGAGGATAAGGTATGAAGATGGACATGTTATAATACCTGTTTTGGATAAATTTCAGAATCAGATTGATGGAGTTGAGGTTTTTCATGATTCCAGTCCTGTATTTGTTGAGAGGAAAAATTTTAGAGAAATTTTGGAAGGTGTTGCTGGTTTCTATCCAAGATTTGCAGATATAAAGCTTTTTGGAAGAGTTGCGATAATCAAGCTTCCCGACAGTCTCCTCCCTTACAAAGATAGAATTGCAATGGAAATCATGAGAAATTACAAGGTTTCTGCTGTGTGGCTTGACAAGGGGAAGCTGGGAATGGAAAGAAAACCAAGAGTTGAGCTACTTGCAGGAAGAGGAAGTGTTGTCTTGCACAAAGAAAATGGATGTGTATTCAAGTTTGATGTGACAAAGGTGATGTATAGCCAAGGAAATCAGTATGAGAAGATTAGGATTGCTAGGCTAGTTGAAGAGGGAGAAATTGTTTTGGACATGTTTGCCGGAATAGGATACTTCACAATTCCGATAGCGAAGCATTCGAAGGCGAGAAGAATAATCTCAGTTGAGATAAACCCTGACTCGTATGAATTTTTGATTGAGAATTTGAAGCTCAATGAAACGAGAAATGTTCTACCAATTCTTGGTGATTCAAGCAAGGTTTCACCATCTGATTTTGCAGATAGAGTTTTGATGGGGCATCTTAAAGCCCATCATCTCATTCCAAAAGCCATAGAAGCGATAAGGGATGAGGGGTGGATCCACTACCATGAGTCTGTTCCTGTTAAGATTCTGGAAAGACCTATAAAAAGGCTTGAGAGAACTGCAGAAAGCATGGGTGCAAAAATTATCGAAATTGGAATGAGGAAGGTTAAGAATTACGCTCCAAATGTCTACCATGTTGTTGTGGATGCTAGAATAAGAAAATTATCCAAATAGAAGCCTAAAATAGCCGATGTATGGGATTCTGAATATGGCAACACCTATTATCCATTCCTTCTTTACGGGCTTTGAAAGTATTGGCTGATCTATCATTATGTTGTTGTCACCCTTTGTAATGTACCCGCTGTTTTCTGCAACGTAATTTCCGAGCTTCTCTCCCTTTTTAACATAAAGTATTGCTCTGTGGATTATTGGTGTCTTTGATCCATCTCCATTCGGTCTGTAGACTATAACGTCTCCATAATCCCCAAAGCTCTTGTAATTGATCATTTTTCCCTCAACATACGTCACTATCCCCTTTCTCTCAGCGCTGATAAGAAAAACCACATCTCCTTTATGCAGGTGTGGTTCCATGCTTCCGCTTTGCACAGCAACCATAAACGGCCACGTTCCAGTTAATGCATAGCCTCCACCTGCAACAATGCCGACAATTATAAGAGTTGTAACAACATCCTTTACTAGACTGCTGAACTTGAGTTCCATGGCATGGAGGGAGTTTCATGGTTATTAAAAATATCGATACAAAGCTGGTGATTGCAAAATTCGCCGTTAACGGCTACAATGTGCATCCTGATGCTATCTCGATGATAGTGAATTCTGGACTTTCCGTTGACGAGCTTGTTGACGAGGTATGCAAGAGGTGCAATGGCTCCTTTATAATAACACCTGAAGAGGTCAGCAAGGTTCTTGATGAACTTAAAAAGAGAACCTTTGGGAAAAAGGATAAGGGATCGGAGAAGCAGGAGATTTTGGAGAAGAAAGATGTAAGGGTTTTGAAGGATGTTACTGGAAAGTCAACATGCAGGGGAACAGTTGAGGATTTTGTTGTCTATTTTAACTCAAGATTTGAAAAAATCTCAAAAATTCTTTCAGGAAGATTAAATCCCGTTCCGGTATCTTCTTTAACAAAAATAAAGGCTGATACTGTTGATGTTGTTGGTTTCATCGACAACATCAGGGAGATAAATGAAAACAGAGCTACTTTTGAGATAGAAGACAAAACCGGAAAGGCGAGGGTTTATGCAGATGGAAAGGTGAAGGAAGAGGTTATGGAGCTTTTTGGGGACGAGATTATAGGCGTTTCAGGGAGACTGAGAGGGAGGAGTATCTATGCTGACAGAATAGTCTTTCCTGATGTTCCGGTTAATGGGGAAAGAAAGATAAAGAAGGATTTCAGCATTGTTTTCATTTCAGACACGCATTTTGGTAGCAAGACTTTTTTAGACGAATCCTGGGAGAGATTTCTGAAGTGGATAAACTGCGAGAGTGGTGATGAGAGGCTTTTAAAGCTTGCAGAATCCGTTAAATACGTTTTCGTTGCTGGGGATATTGTTGATGGTATTGGAGTTTATCCCGAGCAGGAAAAGGAATTGAGGATTATGGATATTTATCAGCAATACGAGTTTGCTGCAGAGCAGTTTGACAGAATCAGGAAGGACATCAGAATTGTTATGTGTCCTGGCAATCATGATGCTGTAAGGCAGGCTGAACCCCAGCCCTCCTTACCATCTGAATTTTCAAGTATGTTCTCAAACAATGTCATGCATGTGGGAAATCCATCGTACATAGATGTTGAGGGTGTTACAATCCTGCTTTATCATGGAAGAAGTCTTGATGATGTTATATCGAGAATTTCAAGGCTAAATTACGAGAAGCCCCATGAGGCTATGATTGAGCTTTTAAGGAGAAGACATCTGGCACCGCTTTATGGAGAAAGAAGCCCGATTGCACCTGAAAAAGATGACTATTTGGTAATTGACAGAATACCGGATGTGATTCAGTCTGGACATGTCCATACTTACGGTTCTGGATTTTATAGGGGAATATTTCTTGTCAATTCCTCAACTTGGCAGAGTCAGACTGAATTCCAGAAAAAGGTGAACCTGAATCCCACACCCGGGAATGTAGCGGTTTATCAGCCAGGAGGAAACGTTTACAGGCTGAAATTTTATGGAAGCTAGTCATAAAACACACTTGCTAGGGTAAAGAAACGCCTTATTGATATTTCGTAACCTATTTATAAGCGATGAATAAAGAAAGAGCAGTGAATTGACAAACTTTGGAGGGTTGATGTGATATGGGAATTTTAGACTATGTTGTACCAAAAGAAGACTGGCCCGAAATAGTAATTCCAGATGAGGTAAAAGCGATAATCGGGGAGAGAAAGGAGATAAACCTGGCTGAGGAAATTCTTGACAAGAACATTAAAGAGGGAAGAGGTAGGAAGGTTGCCATATACTTTGAGGACAGAAGAGTAACGTACAGAGATCTCTACAGGCTGAGCAATAAGATAGCAAACTTCCTAAAGGGAATCGGCATAGAGAGATACGACAGGGTAGGATTCAGAATGAGAAACATGCCTGAAGCGGTTGCTGTGAACTTTGGTATAATGAAAGCTGGAGCAATCCCTGTGCCATTGAATCCGATGTGGGCTAAAAAGGAGATAGTTCATGTTGCAAACAATGCAGAGATAAAGGCAATTTTTGTAACAGGAGATGACAAAACGTTTAAGGCTGTTGAAGAATCTGTTCCAGAATTCAACACCGTCCAGAAGGTGATTGTTACAGAGAGAGAGGACTTGAGCGATCCCTTTGTCTCGTTCAGCGAGGTTTACAAGGAGAGCGGAAAGTTTGATCCTGTTCCATTGGAAATAGGAACTCCAGCAGCGATTCTCTTTACTTCAGGTACAACTGGACTGCCTAAAGGCTGTGTTCACTTCGTCGAGAACATTCTTTCGTCTGTCTATCTTGTTGGAAGGTATGTCTGGAAGCTGACAGAGGATGACGTTGTTGGAGGTCCAGCTCCGGTGAGTTTTGCAATGGGTTATGGAAATGGATGCCTCATCCCATACTTCCATGGAGCAGCGACGAGCATCTGGCCCGGATTTTCGTTTGACAACTTTTTCAGGTTTATTGAGGAGCATGGAATAACTGTTTTTAGCTCTCTTCCAACCTCATACAGAATGATACTTGCCAATCCTAAGCTTGATGAGTACCTGAAGAAGTATGACATATCAAGCCTCAGACTATGTACAGGTGGAGGAGAGGCTTTGGGAGCAGATACGGCAAAGAAGTGGGAGGAGAAGTTTGGAATGCCAATCTATGAATCTCTTGGAGCTACTGAAATGGTTCACATCTGCATAAGCAATACAGTTGCACCGGAGCCAAGAGCTGGAAGTATTGGCTGGACAGTGCCGGGATATGTTGCAAGAATAATAGATCCTGACACAGGAGAGGAATGCAAGCCAGGAGAGGTTGGAAATCTGTACATCAAAGGAGCAACCGGGATAAGATACTGGAATCATCCAACAAGACCACTTGATGAAAAGCAGAGAGAAAGTGTGAAGAATGGATGGAATGTTCTTGGAGACTTCGTTAGGAGAGATGAGGAAGGATACATCTACTTTGTCTCAAGGGATGATGATCTGATAAAGTCCAGCGGTTACAGAATAGGTCCAGATGAAATTGAGCAACCTCTGAGCCAGCATCCGGCAGTGAAGGAGTGTGCAGTTATTGGGGTTCCAGACCCAGAGGGAATAAGGGGTCAGATAGTCAAGGCAATAGTGGTTCTGAAAGAGGGATACGAGCCTAGTGATGAAATCAAGCAGGACATGCTTAACTTCCTCGAGCAGCACATAGCAAAATACAAGCTTCCAAGGGTTATTGAATTCAGAAGCGAACCGCTGCCAAGAACTGCAACAGGAAAACTCCTCAGAAGGTTTTTGAGGGAAGAAAAATAAATTGCTGGTTTTTTATTTTTTAATGACTCTATGGTTTTTATGCATAACATTACTTCATTGCTTTACCAAGAGAGCTAGAGCTCACATATTTTAGCTTTATAAACTCGTAGTGTTTATAACAACATGATTGCAGTTAGCTTACTTTAGAAGAAGATTCTGGAGAGACCCAATACCGCAATCTTTAAATATTAAATTTGTATTAATTAAACATGCAGGTTTTAGGAGGTGTGACGCGTGGCAGAGAAAGAAGTTGAATTGTTCCATCCAGAAAAGCAGATTGAGGTGCAAAGAGAAATCTGGGCAAACCCTGCAACCCTTGGGCTGATGGGCTTCGCACTGACAACAATGGCAACAGGCTTGCACAATGTAGGATACTGGGGTGCTGGACCAACACTTGCGATGGCGCTTTGTTTTGGTGGAACCGCTCAGTTCTTTGCTGGAGCCATTGCCTTTAGAAAGGGAGCGATGTTCCCTGGTAGCGCCTTTTGCTCCTATGGTGCCTTTTGGTGGTCTTTGTTCTTCATGTTGTTTGTCCTACCACCAGGCGGTGTGAAGATTGATGAGCCGCAATTGTTTGGATTCTTCCTGATGTGGACACTGTTCACACTGCCGTTTTTGATTGCATCGATCAAGCATGGAAAGCTTCTGTTCATACTGTTCCTGCTGTTGGAAATAGCCTTCCTGATGCTCGACGGACTTACACTAGGAATACTTGATCCAGTGTCAACAGGATGGGAGATCTTCATAACTGGCTTGCTCGCTTGGTACATCGCATCTGCAGACCTAATTAACCACGACTTTGGAAGAGAGGTTCTGCCGAATCCTTAAGCGTGGGTTAAATACATCTTTTTATATTTTTTATTTTGAGCTTTTTAATTCTCGAAAAGCAACACTTTTTAGCTTAATTTAGCAAAAACTTTAAAATCAAAAGAATTTTACTTATCATCAAATGAATCATATTCTTATCGAAAGGAGAGAGAGGACAATAATTTTCCTGGCATTCCTATTGCTCTTCTCGTTTCTCTTAAGTCTGAGCTACGGTTCTTCAGGATTCATTTCATCCTCTGCCCTTTACAGCAAAATTCTGGATTACAGGCTAAAAAGGACAATCCTTTCTGCTGTTGTTGGTGCCTCTTTAGCTTCTGCAGGCTGTGCTATGCAATCCCTCTTCAGAAATCCACTTGCGGATCCTTACATCATAGGAGTTTCAAGCGGTGCGAGTGCTGGAGCAAGTCTGGCAATAGTCTTGGGACTTGCTAATTCTTCCATCAGCCTGATGGTTTTTGCCTTTTTCTCATCACTGCTCACAGTTTACGTTGTTTACAAGATAGGAGGATCAACAACAAGTTCGTTGCTCCTTGCAGGAATTGCCGTTGCAACATTTCTAACAGGAGTGACATCCTTTCTTATATACATTGCAGGAGAGAGCATGAGGATTGTCATATTCTGGATTATGGGCGGTTTCTGGACTGCAAACTGGCTCAAGGTAAAGCTAACCCTGATTTCAGCAGCTATTGGGATAGCTCTACTCTATATTTTCTCCTGGAGACTGAACGCTCTGCTTTTGGGAGAGGAACATGCTGAAAGTGTGGGAATTGATGTTGGCAGATTTAGAGCAATTATAATTGCAATTTCATCCCTTTTAACGGCATCTGCAGTATCTGTAAGCGGGGTTATAGGATTTGTTGGGCTAATAATACCCCATACTATGAGAATGATTCTCGGTTTTGACAACCGCATTCTCATCCCTTTCTCGGTTCTCTTTGCAATGGGTTTCATGCCTCTTGTTGATCTTGCTGCAAGGGTTGTTGTCCCCGGAGAGCTTCCCATTGGAGTAATAACCTCGATGCTTGGAGCACCATTCTTCATATACCTTTTAAGGAGGGGTGCTAGGTTTGACAGTTGATGTAGATCGTGTATATGTCAGGATTGGAGGAAGGGAGATTCTAAAGGAGATAACTCTCTCTCTTGGCAAAGGGGAGCTGATATCTTTGCTCGGACCAAATGGAAGTGGAAAATCAACCTTAATGAAGACGATTTATGGAATTGTGAAACCTGCCAGTGGTGGAGTTTATGTGGATGGTGAGAACGTTCATGTTATTGAAAGAGCTGAGATGGCAAAACGTCTGGGCTACCTACCACAGGAGAGCCCTACAGCAAATCTGAGAGTGGTTGATGTGGTTGTTTTTGGAAGAATTCCCTATTCAAGATTTTCGCCATCAAGAGAGGATTACTCAAAGGCTATTAATGCTCTTTCACTGGTTGGGATGGAGGATTATTCAGACAGAAATTTTGCTGAACTTAGCGGGGGGGAGAAGCAGAAAACTCTCCTTGCAAGAGTTTTTTGTCAGGAGACAGATTATCTTCTTCTGGATGAACCCACGTCCCATCTGGACTTGAAAAGCCAAGTTGAGATAATGAAGATTGCCAAAAGACTTGCAAGCAGAGGAAAGGGAGTTCTGATGGCTATGCATGACATCAATCTTGCTGGAATGTTCTCTGATAAAGTTATTTTGATTAAGGATGGGGAGGTTGTTGAGGAAGGAAGTGTATCGAAGGTTCTGAAGCCTGATACAATAGATGAGGTTTATGGAATAAGGGTTGAGGTTGTTAAATTCAACGGAAACTTGGTTGTTATTCCTGTGGTTGAGTGATCTGCTGTTGCTTTTTGCCATCCATTTCAGAGTTTGATGCTGAAAAGGATTCTCTTCCCACTTCATCCATGGAAGAGAGGAGGCTTATTGAGAAGAGGAAAATTTATTAATTTTGCCAATTTTGTCTCTGGAGTATGGTAA
>WAJY01000161.1 GCA_015523645.1 Geoglobus sp.
CCTCAATACCCTTCACAGCAGCAACCGCACCGCTTACTGTGGTTATATAAGGTATTCCATATTCAACAGAAGCCCTTCTTATTTTATAGCCATCGGTTTTACCCCTCTTCCCCCCCGGTGTGTTGATTATAAGATCTATCTCTCTGTTGATTATTGCATCTATAACATTCGGTCTCCCCTGGCTTACTTTGAGCACAACTTTTGCATCCACCCCATTCTCTTGCAGAAATTTTGCGGTGCCATCTGTCGCAAGAATTCTGAAACCCATTTCGGCAAGTTTTTTTGCCACTGGAAGAATCTTCTGTCTGTCTTCCTTTCTAACGCTTATAAAAACAGATCCATTTAATGGAAGTTTCATTCCGGCAGCAAGCTGGGCTTTGTAGTAGGCTATACCGAAGTCGTAATCTATCCCCATCACCTCTCCGGTGCTTTTCATCTCTGGTCCAAGAATTGGATCAACCCCGGGGAGCTTGATGAATGGAAAGACAACCTCCTTTACTGCAACATGCCTAGGGAATATCCTCTCCTCAATTCCAAGCTCCTTGAGCTTTTTGCCGAGCATAATTTTTGCTGCTATTTTTGCAAGAGAAATTCCTGTAACCTTGCTCACAAATGGAACAGTTCTGCTTGCCCTCGGATTTGCCTCTAGAATGTAAACCTTGCCATCCTTCACTGCATACTGTATGTTTATGAGTCCCCTAACCTTCAGTTCCAAAGCAAGCTTTTTTGTGTATTCTACTATTCTTTCTATGATTTCCATTGGAACAGACTGTGGTGGAAGAACACAGGCAGAATCTCCACTGTGAACGCCAGCCTCCTCTATATGCTCCATTATTCCACCGATAACAACCTCACTCCCATCGCAAAGGGCATCAACCTCAATCTCAACTGCATCTTCAAGAAACCTGTCAATGAGTATAGGCTTCTCAGGACTCACCTCGATTGCTTCAATTATGTATCTTTCAAGAGTTTCCTCGTCATAAACTATCTCCATTGCCCTGCCTCCAAGAACATAGCTCGGTCTAACCAAAACAGGATAGCCAATCTCCCTAGCTATTTTCTTAGCCTCCTCAACGCTGAATGCAATTCCATGCTCAGGTTGCGGAATGCTTAGCTTTCTGCACATCTCTGCAAATTTTTTTCTGTCCTCAACCAGATCTATTGAGTCAACAGAAGTCCCCAGAATTCTCGCACCACTCTCCTCAAGCTGTCTGGCAATGTTCAGAGGAGTTTGTCCCCCAAACTGAACAAAAATCCCCTCAGGCTTCTCATTTTCATAGATGTTCATCACATCTTCATGAGTTATGGGCTCAAAGTACAGCCTGTCTGAGGTGTCATAGTCCGTTGAGACTGTTTCAGGATTGTTGTTTACCATAATTGTTTCAAATCCCTCTTCCCTTGCACTGATAACAGCATGAACGCAGCAGTAATCAAATTCTATTCCCTGTCCAATTCTGTTTGGACCGCTTCCAAGTATCATGACCTTCTTTCTTTTGGTTGGTAGTGAATCGTTCTCATCCTCATAGCTTGAGTAGTAATATGGAGTTTTTGCCTCAAATTCTGCTGCACATGTATCAACCATTTTAAAGGTTGAAACAATGCCCTTTTTCTTTCTCAATCTCCTGACTTCTTTTTCTGCAACACCGAAGATTTCCGCTATCTGATGATCACTGAATCCATATTGCTTAGCCCTTTTTAGAACATCATCAGGCAGATCTTCCAGAGATACTTTTTTCGAGTATTCCCTCAGCTCACTCTCAATTCTCACAATGTTCCTTATTTTCTCAATAAACCAGGGATCAATCTTTGTCAGCTCGTGTATCTCCTTAACAGAAAAACCGTTTTCAAGAGCTTGCCTGATGTAAAAAATTCTGTCATGGCTGGGATTGACTAGATTGTAGATTATCTCCTCTCTTGATAAATTCTTGTTCTTTAAATGTGATAGACCATACATCCCGATCTCGAGACTTCTTATTGCCTTTTGTAGAGCTTCCTCAAATGTTCTCCCTATTGCCATAACTTCTCCAACGCTTTTCATCTGTGTTCCAAGGGTTTTCTCTGCTGTCGGGAACTTATCAAATGCAAACCTGGGAATCTTTATAACGACATAATCGATTGTGGGTTCAAAGCTTGCTGGGGTCTCCTTTGTAATGTCATTTGGAATCTCATCGAGTGTGTAGCCAATGGCTAGTTTTGCTGCAATCTTTGCTATTGGAAATCCGGTGGCTTTTGATGCCAATGCAGAACTTCTGCTGACTCTCGGATTCATTTCAATTGCCATAACCCTTCCATTTTCTGGGTTGACCGCAAACTGTATGTTGCTACCACCCGTCTCGACACCTATTTCCCTTATAATCCTTATCGAATAGTCCCTGAGTAGTTGATACTCCCTGTCCGATAGCGTTTGAGCGGGAGCAACAGTTATGCTGTCTCCGGTATGAATGCCCATTGGATCGAAGTTCTCTATTGAGCATATTATCACCACATTATCAGCCCTGTCCCTCATCACCTCAAGCTCAAATTCCTTCCATCCGATTACACTCTCCTCAATCAAAACCTGGTTTATCAATGAGAGTTTCAATCCCTTGCTTGCAATCTTAACAAGCTCTTCTCTATTGTAGGCTATCCCGCCTCCCGTGCCCCCAAGGGTGAATGCTGGTCTTACCACCACCGGATATCCTATGCAGTCTGCAATTTCAAGGGCTTCATTTACGCTATTAGCTATCTCACTTCTGGGCACCTGAATTCCGGCACTTTCCATGGTTTTTCTAAAAAGATCCCTGTCTTCTGCCTTCTTAATCGCCTCTATCTTCGCTCCTATCAGCTCAACTCCATGCTCTTTGAGAACTCCCATCTCATCAAGCTCAACAGCAACATTCAATGCTGTCTGCCCGCCAAGAGTTGGAAGTAACGCATCTGGCATCTCTCTCTCTATTATTTTTGCAACAACCTCAGCTGTTATGGGTTCTATGTATGTTCTGTCTGCCATTTCAGGATCTGTCATGATTGTTGCAGGATTCGAGTTCACCAGGACTATCTCATATCCCTCCTCCTTCAAAGCCTTGCAAGCCTGACTTCCTGAATAATCAAACTCTGCAGCCTGACCTATGATTATGGGTCCGCTGCCAATCACCATGATCTTCCTGATGTCCTCTCTTTTTGGCATTCCCTCACCTGTATTCTTTCAGCATCCTCACAAACTCGTCAAAGAAGAAGTACGTGTCATGGGGTCCTGGACCAGCCTCAGGATGGTACTGAACACTAATCAAAGGAATTTCTTTGTGCCTCAATCCCTCTACAGTCATGTCGTTCAAGTTTACTTGTGTTACTTCCAACTCTCTCGGCAGAGTTTTCTCATCAACTGCAAAGCCATGGTTCTGACTTGATATGAAAACCCTTCCAGACTCAAAATCCTTAACAGGCTGATTTGCACCATGATGTCCGAATTTGAGCTTGAAAGTCTTTGCCTTGAAGGCTCTTGCAACTAGCTGATGCCCAAGGCATATGCCGGCAATCGGTAGCTTGCCTGCAAGCTTTCTTATACTTTCAACACTCTCAGAGATTCTTGCAGGATCTCCAGGACCATTTGAAACAAAAACACCATCATAGCCTTTCTCAATTATCTTTTCTGGAGGATAGTAATATGGGAGGACATCGACAGTCACATTCCTCAACAGCAACTGCCTAACTATGCTCATTTTTATTCCATGGTCGAGCAAGGCAACCTCGTATCTTGACTTCTCAGCCTCAAATCTCTTTGGCTCCCTCACACAAACCTTGTCAACAAGATCCATTTCTGTTATTGAAGGCTGGTTCTTTGCCCTCTCAACAAGTTTTTCCACATCATGCTCTCCAACACTTATCACAGCCTTCATTGCTCCGTAGATTCTTGTTCTCTTGGTTATCATTCTAGTATCCACACCCTCAATTCCCGGCACATCATATTCTTTCAGAAGTTCATCAACACCGATCTCGCTTCTCCAGTTGCTCGGATGTTTGCAAAGCTCTCTAACCACAAAACCCTCAACCTTGACTCCATCGCTCTCAAAATCCTCCCTGCAAACACCGTAGTTCCCTATTAGCGGGTACGTCATCATGAGAATCTGACCCTTGTAGCTCGGATCTGTCAAAGCCTCAACATAGCCTGTCATTGCTGTATTGAAAACCAGTTCTCCTTCCGCTTCTCTTTCTGCGCCAAAAAGCTTTCCTGACACAACAGTCCCGTCTTCAAGTGCAAGATAAGCCTTAACCATTCAAATCCCCCATCAACTCTGCTATGCTTTTCGCAACATCCCTAAGGCTTGGAGAGTCAAAGAATTTCAAGCCGGTTATCTCGTTGCAGGCAGACATGTACATCTCTGAGACGAGCTTTTTAACCTCTTGAGAAAGCCTTGGTGGCTTTCCAACTATTTTTCTCCAGTTTTTCTCTCCCCTAACCTTCTCTATTCTCCTGTACCAGTCTGTTTTTCTGTAGTATCTCCTTAAAACCTCCTTGCTAATCTCAACACCATCAAAGCTGAACCTGCATTCATCTGGAGTTCCGACAGAATCTACAACCATCAGCTCTCTTCTCTCATCAAAGGCAAATTCGATCTTTCCGTCCTCATTCTCTATTCCAGCCTTTCCAACCTCTGTCGTTATGATATCATTTATTTCAAGGGAAAGGTTTATCAGCTCATTAAACTCCTCATCGCTCATCCCCGAAATCTCTTTTGCTTCGCTTTTGGTTAGATACCTGTCAACATCCTCAAGTTTGGTTGAAAAGTCTATGAGCGGTTTGAGAAGCCTTTCTCGAGGATTTGGTAGTTTCTCAATTCCAAGATCATCAAGCGTTAGCTCTCCCCTCTCTATCCTTTTGTAAACACTACTCCCTTCAGGCAGGGAATTTCTGTATATCACCTCAAGCGGGATCAGAAAATTTCCCTTCAGCTTTTTAAAAATTGCATAATCATACCCTTTTTCTGTTTTTTCAGGATGATAGACGTTAACAAGCCTAATTTCCATTACATCTACAGGTTCATCCAGCTCATCAATTTTCTTTATCCTTCCTTTCTCAACAACACCCACATAGTGTGTTTTGATGTCCCTTCTCTCCATGGTCTCAAAAAAGAATGCTGAAATCAGACACAAAGCCTTTCCTTTATTCTCTATCAAATCCGGCATGTCTCCATAATCAAAAACAGAATACCTGTCAGAAAAGTGAAATCTCCCTATGCCAGGAGAATCTGATGGCATTTTAAGAATTTCAAGATCTTTTACACTTCCCATTCAAAATCACCGCTTTTTAGCTTAGATTAAATACTTTTTGCCTCCATATCCGCATCGCATACCTCATCCCTTTTTCTTTTCTGATATTCTTTAACCCTTTTCTCAACCCTCTTATCCCTTAAACCGATTATTTTTGCAACGGCAAGTGCTGTGTTTTCAGAGTATAGAACAAGCATGGGTGAAACTCCAGATGGCATGTTGATGCTTGACAGCAAGTCCATTCCTGCAAATCTCTCACTCAAAGGAGGTGACGCAATTACGGGTTTTGATGTGTTCGCATCAACAAATCCACTCAACGCATTGCTCCTCCCCGCAATTGTTACATAGACAACATCCTGATTCTCATATTCCCTTATTATTTCAAGAACCATTTCAGGCGTTTTGTGGGCTGATGCAACTCTCATCACACTCTCTATCCCAAAAAACTTCAGCCTCTCTGCTATCTCTCTTCCATATTCAAGATCGCTTCTCGATCCCATTATAATAACAGCCTTCATCAAAACCACCCGAACTGCTTTATTCTGTGGTAGATCTTCCACTGATCTCCAATCCTAGCCTGAATCAATCCTTCTGAGTGCTCGCTTTCCATGTAAGCCATTACAGCAGAAATTGCAATTGGAATGAGCTTTTCGTAATCAACCACATCATGATCTCCTCTGAATATTTCATCGAGCCTTGTTTTCAGGTTTTTGATGTTCTTTATTGTCTCCTTAACTCTCTCTGCTATTCTCCTCTCCTCTACAAACCTTGTATGGGTGTTTCCCCTCACAAATTCCTCGTCCTCGACAACAATCATGTGGAATGGTATGTTTGTCTCGACTCCTTCAATTATGTACTCATAAAGAGCCCTTCTCATCCTTGCTATTGCCTCCATTCTGCTCCTACCCCATACTACAAGCTTGGATATCATTGAATCATAAAATGGCGTAATCTCGTATCCCATGTGAATTCCGCTGTCAACCCTGATTCCCGGACCACCTGGAGATCTGTAGTGGAGTATTTTCCCACTTCTGGGTAGAAACGTTATGGGATCCTCAGCATTAATCCTGGCTTCAATTGCATGACCTCTTATTCTCACATCTTCCTGATCGAAGCTTATCCCATCTCCATAGGCTATCCTTAGCTGCTCCTTCACAATATCAATCCCAGTTACCATTTCTGTTATTGTATGCTCAACTTGGAGTCTGGTATTCATTTCAAGAAAGTAGATCTCTCCATCTTGATAAAGAAATTCCATTGTGCCTGCATTTTTATAACCTATATGCTTAGCCCCCCTAACAGCAATCTTTCCAAACTTCTCCCTCTTTTCCTCATCAATTTCAGGAGATGGTGCCTCCTCTATAAGTTTCTGGTGTCTTCTCTGAATGCTGCATTCCCTCTCTCCAAGATGAAGTGCCTTCTTGCCATCAGCCAGAATCTGAAATTCAATGTGTCTAGGTTTGGTAAGGTACTTCTCCACATAAACCGTAGGATCCCTGAAATACCTCTCCCCAAGTTTTTTGCTTCTTTCATAGGCTTTCCTAACCTCATCAGCGTTTCTTGCTATGCTTATCCCTATTCCACCACCTCCACCACTAGCTTTAAGCAATACAGGATAACCTATCTTTTCTGCAAATTCAACAGCCTCATCTGCAGAATGTATCTCATCACTCCCTGGTATTAGCGGAACTCCAGCCTCTTTCATGAGTCTTCTTGCATTGATCTTTGATCCCATGTCTGAGATCACCTTGGAAGGAGGACCTATGAAGACTATGCCCTCCTCCTCACATCTCCTTGCAAATTCCTCCTTTTCTGCTAGAAAACCATAGCCCGGATGAATAGCCTCAGCACCGCTTTTCTTAGCAATCTCAATGATCTTTTCAATGTTAAGATAACTCTCTGAAGGTTCTGCCTTTCCAAGATAGTAGCACTCATCAGCATAAACCCTATGAAAGGCTTTTTTATCTGCCTGAGAGTATACAGCAACTGTTTTTATCCCGAGCTCCTTGCATGACCTCATTATCCTTACAGCAATCTCTCCCCTGTTGGCTACCAAAACCTTTCTGAACATTGCAGTGTTTAGGATGTGAGAAAGTTATAAAGATTTGCTGATTTTCAACCAAGATTGTAATTTGATCAGAATATCAGCCTCTGTACAGGAACGACCAGTATATCTCTTGCTCCAGCCTTTTTCAGCTTCTCAACAACCTCGAAGAGGTGGTTCTCATGGATAACAACGTGTACTGCAAGCATACCATTAGATTCGACCTTCATGACCGTAGGACCCTTAAGACCAGGTGCAACCCTCTTTACATCATCAAGCCTTTCCTCAGGAACGTTCATCATCAGATAAACCATCCCTCTTGCATTCAAAACACTCTCTATTGCCGTTTTTAGAGCTTGAACATTAAAATCATCCACAGAATCTCTGTTTGCTATCAGCACAGCCTCTGTTTCCATAACAACATCGATAATCTCAAGGCTGTTCAGCCTGAGCGTTGCACCTGTGGATGTTAGATCCATGATCGCATCTGCAATGCCTATTGCCGGTGCTATCTCGCAAGCTCCACTCACCTCGACTATCTCAACATCCACTCCCTTTTTTCTGAAATAGTTCTCTGCAATTCTCCTGAATTCTGTTGCAACGGATTTTCCCTCAAGATCTTCAGGCTTCCTTATCCTTGAACCTGTTGGAACTGCCACCACAACCTTTGCCTTCCCAAAACCAAGTTTAAGGAGAGTTTTCACATCAACTCCAGCCTCTATTACCATGTCCTCTCCAGTTATGCCCACCTGAGCGGCATTTTTGTAGACATACTCTGGAATGTCTCTGGCTCTTGCAAAAAGCACATCGATCCCCTCTTTGTTTGTGGTTGCAATTAGTCTTCTGTCTTCATTTTCTATTTTTATTCCAGCCTGAAGAAGCAACTCAAGAGATGGCTGGCTCAATCTCCCCTTGTTTGGCAGAGCTATGATCATCTGCTTAAACTGAATCAAAGCTTTTAAAATCTTTATGGAGGAGCATGTTTATGAAGGTCAGTGATGCGAAAAGAACAGCAACATCCATTGTTGTTAGAAGTGCTGCAAATGCAAGAATAACCCAGTCAAAAAATCCGTATTTGGAATTGATGAGGAGAGTTTTTAGAAAAGAGGAGGTAGCCATGAAAGCCATGAAGTTTCTCACACTTATTGAAGAGAGACAAAAATCTGGAAAACCTCTGAGAATAGATGAGTGGGAGGAAACAATGAAAATGCTCGAAATGAATCGATCCTCCTTTTACTCCATGAGGAATAAGCTGCTTGGAGCGGGCATGATAATTGTGAGAGGTGGGGAATACAGACTTTCGGGAATGTTCAGCAGGGATCTTGTGGACATGGCAAGGTGGTGGTGGACAGCAATACTTGGCAATGATCCAGAGACTCTCTAGGCAGGGAGCGTGTAACTGACCTCCTCAAACCCGCAGTTTTTACATTTTTTTACCTTTCTCGTTATCTCCTCCTCAATCTCCTCTGTTGAAAGTTCACCTCCGCACAGCGGACATTTGTTCATGATTAATTATTAATCAATTGTTTTAAAAACTTTTCTGGGAACATGATAGCATTATTTTTTTAAGCTAATCTACTCCTCAAAGCCAACCAGATAGTTGAAGGTTGCTTTGCCAATTCTAACAACCTTAAATTCTCCAATCTGACTAGAATTAACAATTACAGGTCTGTATGAATCAGCCCTTGAGAGAAAGGTTTTATTTTTCCCTCTCTTTGTCACCAAAACTCTCATCTTTCTTCCAACAAATTTCTCATTGTTTTTGAGTCCAATCTCCCTGGATATCTCTGTTAGCTTTCTGCTCCTCTCCTTTTTTACCCAGTCAGGTATATCCTTCATTCTGAATGCAGGAGTCCCTTTTCTTGCAGAAAACCTCGTGATGTTGACTATATCAGGCTTTGTCTCCTTTACAAGCTCACAGCTCTTCAGAAACGCCTCTTCACTCTCTGTGGGAAATCCAACAATGATGTCTGTTGATATTACAACGTCATCAAAGCTCCTTCTAAACTCCTCAACAACAATTCTGTAATCATCAACACTATGTCCTCTCTTCATATCACCCAAAACCCTGTCATCACCGCTCTGAACTGGAATGTGGAGAAACTTGTATATCTTTTCGCTTTGAAAGGCATTGATGAGATCATCGAGTATTCTGACAGCATGCTGCGGATTCATCATCCCCACCCTAATTCTGAACTCTCCATCGATCTTGCATATCCTCTCAAGCAATTCAGGAAGAGAATGTCCCTTGTCCATTCCATACGCACCAGTATCTTGACTGGTTAGCTGAATCTCCCTGTAGCCTGATCTTACTGCATTTTCTACCTCTTTGACTATGCTTTCAATTGAAAAGCTGTTGAGTCTCCCTCTCGCTATTCTCGTCGCGCAGTAGCTGCATTTTCCAAGACATCCCTCAGAAATTGAAACTATGGCAATAGCATTCTCGTTAAGCCTTTTTTTCATTGAAGAGAGACTTGCTTTATCAACAGCTGATTTTCTTGTCAGAACAACCTTTCTCTTCCCAATCTCTGATATCACCTTTCCTATTTCCAGAATGTTGTCAGGACTGACAACTCCATCGCACATCTCAACCATCTTGTTTCTCGAAATTCTGGCAAGACAGCCAGCTCCAACAACTCTCTTTCCACTCCTTTTCAGCTCTGCAATCTCCTTAATTATCTTCCTCTCTGTATGGTCAATAACACCGCATGTATTGACAACAACAACCTCAGCATCCTCTATGTTTTCTGCAAGCTCAAAGTGTTTTGAGACTACACCTCTAATTATATCTGTGTCTGCCTGGTTCATCGTGCATCCATATGTTTTTATGTAAACCCGCATCTCCAACACATCTCCCTTCCTAATAATAAGATTTGCCCCAGGTAGTTTTAAATAATTTGAAACATACAACTTTACATGACAATTGGTGTTGAGGGAAGATCTCTTACTGAAGTGAAGATCAATGAAATCAACAGGGTTTGGTTGAAGTTTTATGATGAATGGGTGAGAGATACGCTTGAATTCCCTGAGATTCCGCTGTATGCTCTCTTAGAAAACTCTGCCAAGAACTATCCTGAAAACACATCACTTGTTTTTTTCGGAAAGAAAATATCATTCAGAGAGCTTGATATCCTTTCAAACAGAATGGCTGGTTTTTTAAAGAAGATGGGGTTGGAAAAGGGAGATAAAATTATGCTTGCACTTCCAAACACTCCCCATTATCCAATATCCTACTTTGGTGTGTTAAAAGCAGGTGGCATAGTCGTTCAGGCAAATCCAATCTATACAGAGAGGGAGATGAGATACATTGCAGAAAACAGCGAGGCAAAGATTGCTGTTGTTTTGGAGCAAAGCTACGGAAATGTGAGTCGGATTAAAGAGGAGGGAATGATTGAGAAGCTAGTGGTATGTAGAATTGAGGATTACCTGCCATTCCCTCTGAATCTCCTTTACAGATTTAAAAAAGAGAAGGTAAAGATTGAGAAGGGAGATGGGATATTTGAATGGAAAGAGGCAATCAGCTATGGAGAAATTGATATGAAAGCTAAAATAGATCCGAAAGAGGATGTTGCTGTTTTCCAGTATACAGGGGGAACAACAGGAATGCCAAAGGCAACCATGCTTACACACTACAATCTTGTGGCAAATGTGTACCAAACGATTGAATGGATTCCAGGGAGGGGAAAGGGGGATGTTTTCATTGGAGCTCTTCCATACTTCCATGTCTTCGGAATGACAACAAGCCTGAATGTTCCGATAGCTGTTGCCTCTCCAGTAATTCTGATTCCAGATCCGAGAGACATTAAAAGAATAATTCAGGCAATAGAGAAATACAGGGTGACAATATTCTGCGGTGTTCCCACAATGTTCAATGCCATAATGAACAATCCTGAAATTAAAAGGTATGATCTCTCATCTCTGAAAGCCTGCATAAGCGGAGCAGCACCTCTTCCTGTTGAGCTTAAGAGGACATTTGAGAAGAAGACTGGAGCAAAGTTGATAGAGGGATACGGGTTGAGTGAGACCTCTCCAGTTACTCATGCAAATCCCTTCTATGGGGTTAACAAAGAAGGAAGCATCGGCATACCGTTCCCAAACAC
>WAJY01000162.1 GCA_015523645.1 Geoglobus sp.
ATAAAGGATGTGGAAAATTTTTACTACTTCAACGAAATTGACTCCACTAACAGATTTGCTAAGAAAGTTGATAGATCTGTTGTCTTTGCTGAAAAACAGAATGAAGGTAGGGGAAGGCTTGGAAGAAGATGGGAGAGCGAGAAAGGAGGTCTATACATGTCAATTTCCTTGAATTTATCCCTTCCGGTTACTGAGATACCGAAAATAACACTGATGTCAGGTCTTGCCGTATGCAAGGCTCTTGAAAAATACAATCCGAGAATAAAGTGGCCGAACGATGTGATGATAAATGGAAAGAAGGTTTCTGGGATTTTATGTGAATTTATTGGGGAAGAGCTGTCATCAAAAACCATTGTGGGAATTGGGATAAATGTGAGAAACCAAATACCAGAGGGGCTCAAGGATAAAGCAATCAACCTTGAAGAAGTTGATAAAAATGTCACAATTACCGAGACATTCAAACTTCTCTGCACAGAATTCGGAAGGCTTTATGAAAGTTTTCCGGAGAACTGGGAAGAGATTCTTGAGGAGTGGAAGAGAAGGAGCGATACACTAGGAAGATTTGTTAGGATAAAAATCGGTAACAGGAGTTTTTCAGGAAAGGCGGTGGACATCGACTCAGACGGTGGATTGGTTGTTGAGACTGCAAATGGAAGGGAGAAGATAATTTCTGGAGAGTGCTTTTACACCAATTACTGAAAAGCTGAATAGAGTCGCAAAAAATATAAATATTCCTCCTTCCCAGATCGGATGTGCTTTCAGGCTATCTAGTGAGAGATATGGATGATGAGGAAGTTGAGGAGATCATTCTAACCGAATACGACCATTTTGGCTACAGCGTCTTTGCAGACCTCTCAAAAACGGACTACAAAAAAAAGGTTGTGGTGTGTGAGGAAGATAAGAAAATTTTGGGATTTGCTGTACTTTACTGGAATGAAGAGAGCTTCCATATTGGAAGCCTGATTGTCAAGGAAGAATTCAGGAAAAAAGGTATCGGAAAGATGCTAATAGAGTATGCTGTGAAAGAAGCGTTAAAGCAGGGATTTAACAAGATCTATGCAGATGTGTCTGTGAGCAGCGAAACTCTAGAATTTTACATGAGCAATGGCTTTAGGATTGAAGACACAATAAAACACTACTATGGAATTTCAAAGCATGCCTTTAGACTTTCTCTAACCTTCTAGTTTTTAGCTCCACCATTGGCTTAGTTTCGATTGGTTTTTCCCTTATAATACCTTCAGGTCTGTAATACAGGATGGCTATCATCAAGAAGCCGAAAATTATGTATTGGAGCCAGTTCACATCAAATGGAAGATGGAAAAATTCTGCAATTTCGTGTTTGTAACCATCTATCAATCTCCATATAACAACAAAGCTGAAAACACCTGCAAGAACTCCTCTGTTGTTAGACATACCACCTAGCAGAACCATCAGGAAGGGAAAGAATGTCCAGTTAACCCTTGCAAAGAGGTTGACTATCCCAACAACATTTCCTGTATAATATGAGTACAAAACTCCGGTCATAGATGCTATTGCAGAGCTGAAGGCGAGGGTTTTTATTCTCAGCCACATCACGTCCTTCCCCGCAAACTGAAGGGCAGTAGGATCCTCCCTCATAGCCCTCAATACTCTTCCATATGGTGTGTTCAGTGTCCTCTCTACGAAAAGATACGTTGCGAAGGCGAAAAACATTACCAAAGCTACAAAAAACCACTCCCTGTATTCTCCGGGAACAAACGCCAGTATGTCAGGGACTGGCGCTCCATAGTATCCTCCTATTAGAGAGGTGTCGTAATATGTAACCATGAACATTATCTCAGCTATAGCCAAAAGTGTTATTGCGAGATAGTCGCTCTCAAGCTTTGCACTTGGAAGTATGTAAAGAGCCCCTATAATCGCTCCAAAGAAGGCTGAAAGCAGTAATGCAAGCAGAAGAATAGCAAAACCATAGAGGGGATTTGATGCAATGATCTGATCCACCGTACTTTTCATGAAACCGCTTGCCTGCGTTATTGTTTCTGCCTTTACAGAATAAATTGCTATCAGAATTCTGTTAACAATCGCCCCAGTTGTAAATGCTCCAACCAAAACTGCAAGAGCTTTTCCGAAGTTTGGAATTCCCCCATAGCCGTATTCAATGTTCAGGCTGAGTGAGAGAATTGTGTAAATCCCAAACCAGAGGAGTATTGAGCTTATCAGTGCTTCAAATGCCATACAATCCTCCTCCAGTTTATTGATGCCAATCCCTGAGGTATGTAAAGGAGAGTTGCAACAAGTATTATCAGCGAGACTGCCTTACTGTAAACAAGTATCGAAACACCAAAAAACTTGCTCAACCAGAATGTAATCAGACTTTCAGACAACCCAACTAAATACCCACCAACAACAGCTCCAAGAAGTGTTGAAAGACCTCCAACGATGCTTGCAGCAAAAATGGAGACTATAATTATTTGGCCTGTTGCTTGAACAATTTCCTGCTTGAAAGGCAAAAGAGCTCCAGCAAGCCCTGCAAAAGCTCCCGACAAAAACCAAGAAAAAAGCCTTGTTTTTTCAACATCGATCCCCATTATCTCAGCAAGAGACGGATTTTCCATTGACGCTCTCATTGCTATTCCAAACTTAGTTTTGTAAAGCAGGAAGAATAGAATGGCTAAAGAGAGGATAACCGTGAGTGTTGAGGAAAAGAATATCCCCTGAATTCCAAAGAGCTTGTAGTCAAGATAGTACGGAAATATGAACTTGGAGGCATAAGTTCCGAGAAGCTTGGAAACGCTTTCAGAGAAGATGCCGATAAAACCTAGCAGAATCAAATCCCAAGCTAGTGTTGCTATCATCAAAATGAGTATGGAGGCTTCCTTCTTTATGAGGGGTTTTAGAACGATGATGTAGGTCACCACGCCAATAAAACCGCCAAAAAAAACCGCAAATGGAATTGAAAAATAGGGAGTAATTTTGGTTGATTGATACACAAAGTAGGCTATGTAAGATGAAAAAACAGCAAAACTCCCCTGAGCAAAATTGGGGACAGAAGTGGTTATATAAGTTAGAGTTAAACCAAGAGCGAGAAGAGTGAGCAAGTTGGCGTAAGTTACTGCCCCTTCAAGCACAGCCATGGTTGAAGTTGCAGTAAACTTTATAAAAAATTAATGGTTATAAAGTAACATGGCTTTGAGAAATTTTGTTATTGCTGCTTTGATTTTGGTGGGACTTGTTGCATCGGTAGCCTCAGCAGAAGAAATTAAGATCGGCGTGCTCGTAGACCTGTCCGGTCCTCTGACAACCTATGGCACAGACATAAAGAATACGCTGCTCATTGCAGAGGATGACATAAATAAGTATTTCGCAGAAAAGGGAATGGACTTTACTGTCAAGTTCTATGTTGAGGATACGAAAGTGGATCCGAACCAGGCACTGCAAAAAGTTCAGTCTCTTAACAGCAAGGGAATAAAGCTCATTATCGGACCAATGGGAAGTGGAGAGGTTGCAAATATAAAAGATTACGTGACATCAAACAAGATAATCATCGTCTCTCCATCCTCAACTGCCTTGCCAACGATAATCGGTTTCGCAAAGCCTGAGGATAAGAAATATATATTCAGGTTTGTCGGAACCGATGATTTGCAGAGCAAAGCAATTGCGAGCGAGCTTAGAGATGCGGGAATAAAGGGAGTTGTTATAACCTATATTGGCAATGCGTGGGGCAAAGGTCTTTACGAGGAAATTAAGCCTCAGCTCGACAGCATGGGAATAGAGATAGCAAAGGTTGTTGAGTATCCAGACCAAGTTCCAGCAGACTTCTCTCCATACATCTCAAGCCTTGAGGATGGCATAAAAAGCCTTGCAGACAAGTACGGCTATGACAAGGTTGCTGTCATTGCATTCAGTTATGAAGAGGTTTACACAATGCTTGCTCAGACATCCGACACGTCTCCATTGCTGAATGTTGTATGGTTCGGGTGCGATGGTACAGCTCAAAGCGATAAAATCACCAATGCTCTGGACAAGGTTGAGAGGGTTGGAATGTACTCAACGCTGTTTGAGTCCAAGGGTCCAGCATATGATGAGCTTGCCAAGAAATACAAGGCTGCAGGTTATGGAGAACAGCCATATCAGTATGCTATGAACGCTTATGACGCTGCCTGGGTTCTTGCCCTTGCATATGCAGAGCTTGTTGAGGAGAGAGGTAGTTATGATCCAGATGCAATGGTAACAGAGGTTAAGGAGGTTACCGAGAAATACAGCGAGGGAGCGCTTGGAGTTCAGCCTGTAAGCGGTGCAATCAAGCTCAACGAATGGAATGACAGGGCTAGCGGAGACTATGCGATATACTATGTAAGCAAGGAGGGCAAGTGGGAAAAGGCTGGACTGTGGAAGTTTGCAACAGGCAGTGTTGAGTGGACACACAAGCCAGTTCCACCAAAGCCAGTTGAGAAGAAGGCAAAGGGAGTCCCAGGATTTGAGATCCTGCTTGCCCTTGCCGGAATGGCACTTGCAGTCGGGTTGAGAAGAAGGGCATGATTTTAAAAACCTTCAACCTTTCTAAATTTTTTGAGGGTTTAAAGGCATTAGACAGTGTAAGCATTTCTGTTCCCAGAGAGAGTCTCACACTCATTATAGGACCAAACGGAAGTGGAAAGACCACGTTTATAAACACGGTAACGGGCTTTTACAAGGCAGATGAAGGTAGAGTTGAGTATGAGGGAGAGGACATAACAAATCTGCCACCACACAGAATATTTAAAAAGGGTATAGTCAGGACTTTTCAAATCCCACGACCGTTCAAAAAGCTTACAGTTATAGAGAATCTGATGATGCCCCTAGATAATCCGGGAGAGAGTATTAGGAAGGCAATTTTCGGAAGCTGGATTAATTTCGAGGATGAGGCGGTAGAGAAGGCTTATGAGATACTTGAGTTCCTCAACATTGACCATCTCTCCTTCGAGAGATCTGAAAACCTGAGCGGGGGTCAGCTGAGACTCCTGGAGATAGGAAGGGCAATGATGGCAGATGCAAAGCTCATAGTGATGGATGAGCCTCTTGCAGGAGTTGCACCTGCCTTAGCTCATGAGATACTCAGAAAAATTAGGGAGCTTTGCGAGCTAGGGAAGACGTTTTTGATCGTTGAACACAGACTTGACATAATTCTCGATTACGCTGATAAGGTTTACGTCATGGGCAATGGAAGGGTAATTGCAGAAGGTGGCAAGGAGGTTATAGAGAAACCGGAGGTTGTGGAGGTGTACTTGGGTGCTTGAGGCAAAGAACTTGTATGCAGGATACAAGGAACTTCATGTGCTTTTCGATGTAAATTTCAAGGCTGAGAGAAACAAGATAACAGCTGTTGTTGGTCCAAATGGGAGCGGTAAGTCCACGCTTCTCAAATCGATATTTGGCTTTACAACTATCTACGAGGGAGAGATAAAGCTGGAAGGAAAGGACATAACAAACCTGCATCCCCACGAAAAAACAAGGCTGGGAATTGCCTATCTCCCGCAGACAGACAACATATTCACAGAGCTCACGGTAAGGGAAAACCTCGTCATAGCCGGTTACATACTTGATGAGGAAGAATACAGAGACAGACTTGAGCTTGCTCTCAGCATATTCCCAGAGCTAAAAGACAAGATGGAGAGAAAGGCAGGAATGCTGAGTGGAGGAGAGAGGCAGTTTCTCGGAATAGCATCTGCTCTAATCAGAAGGGCGAAGATTCTGATGCTTGATGAACCTACTGCTATGCTATCCCCTAAGTTTGCCTCCCAGATCTTCGAAAGAATAATAGAGCTTAGGGATGAGCTGAAACTCACAATTGTTCTTGTCGAGCAGAATGTTATGAAAGCCCTAGAAATAAGCGACAATGCCCTAATGCTGGTTGGAGGCAAGGTTGCCTTTGAAGGCAAAGCCAGAGAGCTTCTTGAACATGAGAAGTTTGAGAAGTTTGTTGTTGGTTACACGCTCTGACTAAAGGAGTCAAGGTTATATACTCCAATCTCGTAAATTTTTTAGAAATGCAAGAAATGCTCATAGCAAGCATCATAAAAATTCTGGACAAGGCTGGATATGTTGTTACAGACTTAGCTGAGACTAAACCCAGATGCTTTGATATTGTAGCAAGAAAGGGGGACACAGTTCTATTCCTAAAAATACTCTATAACGTGGATTCTTTCAAGTCAGAAATGGCAAAGGAGATGAAAATAATATCCAAGGTTCTCAACGCAAGTCCTGTTGTTGTTGGAGAGAGATACAAAACAGATTACCTTGAAAGAGGAGTTGTCTACACAAGATACGGAATTCCGGTTATAAATACTGCCACGTTCTACGACATGATTGTGGAGAATGAAATGCCGCTGATATACTCCGCTCCGGGAGGTTATTACGTCAAGCTAGACAGCGAAAAGCTCAGAAAAGCAAGAGAAAGTTTAGGAATGTCTGCCGGTGAGCTTGCAAGTCTGCTTGGGGTTTCACGCAGGACGATTGCGATGTATGAGGAGGGGCTTGATACAAATGTTGAGAACGCAATCAAACTTGAGGAGATCCTTGGTGAGAGTCTTGTTAAAGAGATTGATGTTTTGAATTTTGTTGAGAATGAGGAGATCGAGGAGCCAAAGGATATAGAGTATGGAGAGAAGGAGAGCGAGATAATTGATAGACTAAGATACATAGGAGTTGATCTAATTCCAGTGAAGCATGCTCCCTTTGATGTAATTTCAAAACCAGAGGAGAGACCGATCCTTACCGGACTTAAGCAGGTTAGGGAAATAGAGAAGAGGATAAGCCTGATGGGCAGGATTAGTAGAATAATATCAACAATGGCTGCCTACATAGTTGAGAGAAAAGTAAAAATCGACAATGAAGACGTTGTTATTGTTATGAAGGAAGAACTGAGCTGTGTATCAAAACCAAAGGATTTCTACAACCTTATTGAAGAGAAAAAGGATACAGGCTATCTTAAATGAGTTTTTCTAAATTTAATAGCTTGTTTCATGTGTTTAGCTTGATTTAGATGAATTTTTAGGCTAAAAGCTTTTTTTGATCAGCTTTTTACCTAGCAAAAATTTTATATAGAAATACCATTCCACCAATAATAGTAAAAGGAGGTGGTAGGATGGCAACCCTGCAAGGTCAGCCTGTGCTGATTCTGAAGGAAGGGACACAGAGAACTGTTGGAAGGGATGCGCAGAGACTTAACATAATGGCTGCAAGGGTTATAGCAGAGGCTGTGAGAAGCACTCTCGGTCCAAGAGGAATGGACAAGATGCTTGTTGACAGCCTTGGGGATGTTGTGATAACAAACGATGGAGTTACAATACTCAAAGAAATGGACATCGAGCATCCAGCTGCAAAGATGGTTGTTGAGGTTGCAAAGACTCAGGAGAATGAAGTAGGAGATGGAACAACAACAGCTGTTGTGATTGCTGGAGAATTGCTGAGGAGAGCTGAAGAGCTTTTGGACAACGAGATTCATCCTACTGTTATTGCAAACGGGTATAGACTGGCTGCTGAAAAAGCCATGGAGATTCTCGAAAGCATCGCAATTGATGTCAGCAAGGATGACGATGAAACTCTGAAGAAGATTGCTCAGACTGCGATGACAGGAAAGGGCGCTGAGGTAGCAGTTGAAAAGCTATCAGAGATTGCTGTAAAGGCTGTTAAAGCGATTGCAGAAGAGGTAAATGGAAAAATAGAGGTTGACACAGAAAATGTGAAGGTTGAGAAGAGAACAGGAGCGAGCGTTGAGGAGACGGAGCTGATTGAGGGTATAGTGCTTGACAAGGAAGTCGTCCATCCAGGAATGCCAAAGAGGGTGAAGGATGCAAAGATCTTGGTTTTCAACGGTGCTCTTGAAGTTAAAGAAACAGAGACGGATGCGAAGATCAACATAACAGACCCAGAGATGCTTCAGAAGTTCATCGAGCAGGAGGAGAAGATGATAAAGGACATGATAGACAGAATTTCAGAGACTGGAGCGAATGTGGTGTTCTGCCAGAAGGGAATCGATGATCTCGCTCAGTATTATCTTGCAAAGGCAGGAATACTTGCTGTGAGAAGGGTTAAGAAGAGCGACATTGAGAAGATTGCAAAGGCAACGGGAGCAAAGATTCTCACAGATCTTAGGGATATCAATCCTGAAGACCTAGGTTCAGCTGAGCTGGTTGAGGAGAGAAAGATAGGAGATGAGAAAATGGTTTTCGTTACTGGATGCAAGAATCCAAAGGCTGTTACAATACTTGTAAGAGGAGGCACAGAGCACATTGTCGATGAGATTGCCAGAGGTGTTGAGGATGGCTTGAGGGTGGTAGCAATTGCCCTCGAGGATGGAAAGGTTGTTGCAGGTGCAGGCGCTCCAGAAATCGAGCTATCCCTAAGACTCAAGGAGTGGGCTCCAAGCCTCGGTGGAAGAGAGCAGCTTGCTGCTGAAGCTTTCGCATCAGCCCTTGAGATAATACCGAAAACGCTTGCAGAGAATGCAGGACTTGATCCGATTGACATACTCGTTGATCTCAAATCGGAGCACGAGAAAGGAAACAAGTACACCGGAATTGACGTGGATACAGGAAAGATCGTTGACATGAATGAGGCTGGTGTCCTTGAGCCATTGAGAATAAAAACACAGGCAATTGAATCTGCAACAGAGGTTGCTGTGATGCTTCTCAGGATAGATGATGTCATAGCTGCTAAAGAGCTGAGCAAGGAGAAAGAGGGCGAAGAGGAAGGTGGCGGAGAGCCAGGTGGAATGGGAGGCATGGGCTTCTAGCCCAGCAAAAATTTTATTTTCTTTATTATTCAAAACTATTTTGTGGATGAAATTCTAAAAAGAGCATTTGAACTCTCTGAAATTCTTAAAAAGAAAGAAGAAATCCTTATTGTCACCCACATTGATGCAGATGGCATAACCTCTGGAGCGATAGCATACAAATCCCTTGAAAGAATGGGAAAGGAGGTTGAGATAAGATTCTCAAAATCTCTTGATGAGTATGAGATAGAGAAGATTGCTGATGAGAACAAATTCGCATGGTTCACAGATCTTGGAAGTGGACAGATAGATGAGATTGAGAGGGCTGGAATTGATTACATAGTTTCAGACCACCACATTCCGGAAGTGATCAATCAAAGACAACTCAATCCGCACATCTTTGGCTATGATGGAAGTTATGAGCTTAGCGGCGCAACAGCAACTTACTTGGTTTCCAGAATGCTTGGGCTGAATTACGATATGTCCTGCATATCCATTGTTGGAGCAGTAGGAGACCTTCAGGACAGCAATTATGGAAAGTTAATTGGACTAAACAGGTTTGTTGTTGAGGAGTCAGTAAAAAGTGGATATCTGGAGGTAATCAAAGACTTGAAATTTTTTGGAAAACAAACCAGACCTGTTTTTAAGATGCTTGAATACACATTTGATCCTTTTCTTGCGGGAATAAGTGGCAGCGAAAACGGATCGATACAGTTTCTAACATCTGCAGGTGTCAGGATTAAGGAGAATGAGAGATGGCTGAGATGGATTGATTTGAGCTTGGATGAGAGGAGAAGAATAGTATCGGAGATCGTGAAGTTGATGGTAAACTGCAAATTTCCATTTAAGACAATAATGAAGATTGTGGGTGAGATATACATACTTAGAGAAGAGGAGGAAGGGACAGAGCTGAGAGATGCCATGGAGTTCTCCACACTTCTCAATGCCACAGCAAGGTATGGAGAAGAGGAAATTGGACTTAAGATATGTCTGGGCGAGAGAGATGAGGTTCTTTCAAAAGCAAGAATTCTTCTCCAAAACCATAGAAGAAATTTGAGCGATGGATTAAGGCTTGTGGATGAGATTGGGCTTAGCGAAATGGAGCACATTCAGTACTTCCACGCGGGCAACAAGATCATGGACACGATAATCGGGATTGTTGCTGGAATGAGCTATTCCTTTGCAAACAGAGAAAAGCCCATAATTGCTTTTGCAGAGGATGGAGAGGGGATAAAAGTTTCTGCCAGAGCAACAAAAAGCCTTGTTGAGAAAGGAGTCCATCTTGCGAAGGCGATAAACATGGCTGCCGAAGCTGTTGGTGGGAAAGGTGGTGGTCACAGCATTGCAGCAGGGGCAAGCATACCAAAGGGAAGTGAGGAGGAGTTTCTGAAGGTTCTTGACAGAATTATAGGAAGGCAGTTTTGCAGACACGTCTGAAAATTTCGAAAAATTATTATGTGCGAGCAGACCTGATTTAGTAGGTGATATGAATGGCTGAGAGAAAGCAGAGAGATAAGGCGCATCACGAAAAGCTTTTCAAAGCATCAATGAGCCCAATAAGGAGGCAGATAGTGGCTTCTATAGGAATTCATGGAAAATCCAGAGAGGAGCTGAAAAATGAGCTGAATCTCACTGACTTCCAGCTAAAATTCAATCTCGACTGGCTTCTCAGAGAGGGTTTTGTTGTAGAGGAGGATGGAAAGTTGAAGCTTACAGATGATGGCATAGAGCTTCTTGAAGCAGGTTAACTCTGTTGATTTATTTTCTTTTTAAAGCTTTCAACCATCTCCCTGTAAAATCTCGAGAATTCTCCGGAGCCGACCATTATGTATGGTTCTCCACCTTTTACAGTGTATATCACAACCTTTTCTTCAGAGAAGACAAGACCATGAACAACTCCACTCTTCCCAAGCACAAACAAACTAACCTTCTCGGGATTTTTATTAAATATCTTCTCAAAGTCTTCGCTTAAGGAGATCGCATAGACCTCTATCTTTTCAGAATTTCTTACAAAGTCCTCTAGAACTTGGTATGCAACATCACCTTTATAAAATTCCACAACCTCTTTTTTGCTGTGTTTTTCTAGCTCTCTGAGACTTGTGCTAAGAATTTCCATCTTCTCTTTAAGTCTCAATGAAAAAAGTTCAACAAGCTTGTCTGCAGGCAAAGCTCTGAACTTCAGAGGTTTTCCAAATGACTCGACAAATCCCTTGCTTTCAAGACTTCTGACAACCTCATAAACCGATGTTCTTGGAATTTTGCTTCTCTCAGCAAGCTCCGATGCTGTAAGTTCACCCTCAGTTACTAGAGCGAGCAAAACCCTTATCTCATAATCTGAGAATCTGAAGTCCTTCAGCACATCAACTATTCTGTCCATATCAAAACTACTACAATCCGCAATATTTATATAACTTTTGTAGTAAGGGCTACGACAGGTGATGTGTGTGAGAAGACTTGTGATGTTGTTTTTTATCACATCAATGATAATAAATGTGGCATCAGCTTTAAATTATGAGGACAAGCCTTATTTCAGCATTTACATCGCCCAAAACAACCACATTGACGCCGGAAAGGAGAGCACGCTGATAGTTGTCATTCAGAACAATGCAAGACTCTGGAAACAGAGATATGACACAATTGAAGAATACCAGCTTTTCTCACAAAAACCTGAAATGCTGATCACTGCCTACAATGTATCAATTAGATTTGAGAGCGGTAAGCTTAAGATTAACACTCCAGAGACGTATTTTTCAGCAATCCCGCCATTTAAACCGATACAGATCCCAGTTGTGGTTGACACAAGAAACGTGAAGGCTGGAGAATACTTGATAACAGCCGATATCAGTTATGAGGTTATAAGGGATACAATCATAGAATCGAGCTCTTCTATAGTTCCATTTCCATCAAAACAGATCTACCACTACAACCTAACCACAAATCCATTCTCTCCTGTCTCGAAAGATGTTGTGCTTGAGAACACGAGCATGTATTATCTCCAGTATCTAAA
>WAJY01000163.1 GCA_015523645.1 Geoglobus sp.
AGCTTTTCAAGCTTGTATTTAACCGTGAAACTATCATCATCGTTCTCTTCGTAACCAATTATCTTCACCGGGACATCCTGAATTATGTCCTCAAAGTAGTCGTAAACACCGCAACTCCTGCAAAAAGGTCCCGAAAATCTAACACTAACAACCCCATCCTCATAGGAAATGTATTCTGCCTTTGCCTCAGGCTCATGATACTTGTTAAAGAAATCAATGTTCTCCTTGAACTTCAAAAGCTCCGTGAACTCGATTTTTTCGCTTTCATATTTCTTCTTCCCCATCCAGCGCTTTATGTAGGGGCACGACACCTTTATTTTATCAAACTTCTCGCCGATGTTCAATGCATACTCGACAACCTTTCCAGCATATCCCTTTCCTTCATATCCCTTTGCTGTATGAGTCTCAATCAGATGAATGCAATCTCCTTCCTTCTTGTAAACAACCCAAGAGATCCTTTTGTCTGCATCATAGAGAGATATCCTGTTGTCCTCAACTTTGAATTCCATAAAAAATACTGCCATTCTCTAGATGTAAATCTTTTGATCGTTGTTAAAACCTATGCGATCTTTAAAACAAAACAGGGATTTTAGAAAAAGCTGAGCAAAAACTTACAGAATACTTCTAGCTCTTGTTTTAAGCTGCTCCTGATTTCTAAGCCACTCTCTCCTCCATTTCTCGTAACACTGCCTGCTGCAGAAAGCCTTTGGCTTGTTGTTGCAGCATGTCTTGACAAATAGAGGTTCATTCATAAGCCTCCCGCAAACATCACATCTCATAGCCTTTGCCTTTGTCACTTCCATCGGCATATTGAAAAGTCTGGCTAATCAATTAATATACCTTTTGATGTTCTCCTCTACAAAAAGCTCTTTGAGAATTTTCATCTGGTAATCTGCATCTTTGCTTTCGAACTCCACCCATATAACCATGTTGTCAATGCTAAAGAAATAATGAGTCATTCCAGCACCATAAACCCTGTAGGCTTTTATCCCATCAAACTCAACAGATTCTGGCTTTGAAAAGAACATCTCGACTTTCTCTGCCATTCTTTCCTTTAATTCCCTTGCTTTTTCATCACTCCCAGCATATGCTATCCAAACCCTTATTTTTCCATTCCCCCTAAGCTCCACTATTGCCCCATCTTTGATTTCAAAGCTATTTAGATGTATTTTCTTAATCATCTCAACAGCCTCTCTCCCCTTAACAATCCCTTTTACCTCAAGACTGCTATAGGAACTGTTAAAATCCTTGATGAACAATGAGTATGATAGAAAAGCAAGTCCAGAGAAAATGAAAATTATGGCGATTCTCTTAGTTTGCATAATAAAGCTCTATCTCTCAGATAATAAAGATGATGTAACTCAAAGCCAAGCCTTTGCAAGCAAATTTTATTCTAAAACGCTGCAAAACAGAGCTTCAAAATCATCTCCAAATCTTGTCATTTCTTATGGGAAAAAGCAAGATTTTAGCCTTTATTGATCTTTTCAAGATACGAAGGTGTTTCTGGCTCTAGTATCTCCCTAACAGAATCCACAAACTCTCCGTAGATGTGGGCATCCAAGGAAAAGTGGAAGTAGTAATGGGAGCCAAAGCCAAGCATTTGAGAAACGTAATCTGTTAGCAAGTTAAAAGCATACATGTTTGCATGCATCGCTCCATAGGCATCGTTGGATCTCATGTAAAAGATTCCAAAAAATTTCCTCCAAAATCCAAGCTGATAACCTCTCAGGCAAGGTGGCTCATCGCTAAGAATATCCCAGGGTCTTGAAATTCCGACATAACAGTCTCTTCTCTCCTTCCTTTCTCTGAGTTTTTGTATGACCATGTAAAGCTGGTCAACCTTTATATCATCCCTCTCACAGTATCTGGCTCTTTCGGCATAGGTGTACGTTTCTCCCTCCTTCAGTATGTTCTCCTTCACCTCCCTGTCTATTGACCTCGCATGAATGACATAATCGTGAGCATACTCTACGCCATATTTTTTGGTGAATGGTGCTTTGTCATGAATCTGGTTCTCCTCTGGGTTTCTAACCTCTACTAACATCCTGTGTAAAAACTTGCTCTCCTCCTGTCCTTCAAAAAGCTCTCCCCACTCTGTTCTCTTTACATCACCATTGTGATAGATGTTTTCCAAAGCAGAGTGCCAGGCTGAAGAGATGTAATCTTCAACTATGTGGGTTCCAAGTTTGTGATAGTCAAAATGCTCCTTATATCTAACCTTCTCAACTCTCTCTATATCCCTCTCATAGATGTGGGGAATTGCTATGAGCATTCCTACACTACCAGCCTCCAATCCCGAGCTTTCAGAAACTGATTCCAGAACATGGCTTACGAAGCTGAAGTTTGGCATGAAGTAATTGACAACATCCATCGATCTCAGAAAAGCTGTGATATGAAGCTTCTCATTGGAAAAGAGCAGACTCATCTCTGTTATGGCTGGAGGAGTGTTGCAAAGATGATCTTTTGGTCTCCAAACAGGAATGGAAACTCTTCTTGTATAGGGCACCTTTTTAAGCTTCTCAATCGCATCTCTAATTGAACCATCAACCCTTTCAGCATACCTTTCATCACAAGCTCTCCAGCCACTTGAGTCAGGATGAAAATCAGAGTATGGATTCTCAGAGACAACAAGTTGGGGTTTGCCCCTAAGCTCTTTCCCATATCTAGTCTTAAACTTCGTATTTTCGTCGAGTATCTTCGATGCAAGCAGTCTTTGAAGTTTTTCAGGGTCTTTTGCAATTATCATCGATTCACCCTATTTTAGTAGAAAAACAAAAACTTAATCTTTACCCGAAAGTATTATTAACAATGTTCCAGTTAGCTGGGCAATAGCGCCGGTGGTGTAGCCTGGTAACACCGGGGCTTGCCGAGCCCCTGCCCCGGGTTCAAATCCCGGCCGGCGCATTGCCCTAAAAATTCTTTCCAGAGAGATATTTCATCCAATTTCTTTTTACACGATATCTGAGTAGCCACGAAATTCTGAATCTAGGATGATTCAAAACCCAGGGTTTTCTATCAGAGTTCTCTACAATTTTCGCCAGTAACTTTCTTAGAAAATCTTCATCACAAAGGCTGACATCAATTATGCATGCCTCATCTACCAAAATGCTTCTGCCAGCAATCTTACTAAGAAGTCTGAGAAGAGGATCACCTGTAACTTTAACCAATCTTATTCTTGCAATTGAGTCCCTCAACTCGTACTCAGTTACTTTTTCATCAGAACCGAAAATTATTGTGTCTATTGAAGATGGATTCACCTGTTTTTTTGTATATTCAAATCCAAGTTCAACTAAACTTTTCTCGACTATTCTTTGAGCCTCTTCAATCCTAAATCCACAAAACTCTCTCCACCTCATACCCATTACATCATCTCAAGCTTAGTTATAAAATTAATGAAAAAATAAAATATTTCCGAATTTTTTAGCCGTATCTTGCCTTCAGCTGCTCGTATTCCTCATCACTCAATTTATGCATCCTGAGAACAAGAGAGAGCTCAGCTTTCGATGGTGGTGATGTCATGAGACTTACCAAAACTGTAAACAGGAAGGAGATTATTAACGCTGGAAACACAGCTGCAAATTTTGGTAGTACTTTCATTAACTCAAGAGTGCTGTAGGTAATTGAGCCGCTCAATACACCAAACAATCCACCCCATTTAGTAGCCCTAGGCCACCAAATGCCAAGCACCAGTGGCCAAAAGAACGATGATCCAATTGCTCCTGTCAGTAAGGTTACCATGACTCCGATCAATTCTGCCCTAAATGCAAAGAGCGTCAATAATATTGCCAGAATACTTGCCACAATTATAACCGATGCAGCTATGATCACCTTTGTTCTCTCACTGATGTCTGGCTTTATGAGTTCTATTAAATCGTGCTGGATGTGAGCTGCAATTGCTAGAAGCATGGCATCGGTAGTAGACATTATAGCAGCCATTATTGCCGCAACGGTTAATCCAGCTCCAATAGGGTGCCAGAAAGCTTTAACCTGTTCAACCACAATGAAATCCGGATCTTTCAGCTTAGGGAAAAAGGCTGCACCTCCAAGGATTATTCCAACATAACTGACAAAATACAGTAGAATTGCCAGAACTGAGACTATAGCCATTGTTAATCTAGCCGTCCTTGCCGTTTTAGAGGTGAGAGCCCTCATAACAACATGAGGAGCTGTACCCATGAAAATGAATATTGCAGTGTAAACACCAACATACAACAGCCAAGGAATTTTTGGATTGATTGCCATCAACAGCGGCTTGTTCTGAGTTGCTGCTATTAATGCACCATTCCATCCACCGAGTAGATAAAATGCTGTCACGCTCAAACCCAGAAGTACCGATAATGCAACTATTCCCTGAATTACCGCATTCCATGTTACAGCCCACATACCCCCTAGTGATGTATAAACCAATACGATAATAGCAGTCAGAATTACACCAGTCGTGAAGTCTAATCCTAGGAGACTGTCTGCTACAACTCCTCCTCCCTTGTATTGTGGAATGAGGTAAGCAAAGAAAAATATTGATATGAGTAATGCAGAGATGGGTCTTATATACGGCGTTGGGTATCTCTCTGATAAGAAATCTACTAGCGTAAATTTTCCATGCCTTCTAAGTGGTCCAGAATACATGAATTGTGTCCACACATATCCTGTTATAGCTGAGGCAGAAATGCATAGCGTCAACAAGAATCCTAACTTGTATCCCATCCCCAAAAATCCCATAAAAGAGGCTGCACTCCCTATTGCCATAACAACAGCAATTGCATTGATTATAGGTCCTACAGTTCTCCCTGCCACATAGTATTCATCTAAAGCCGATGTAGCCTTTCTCGTGTAATATATGCCTATGATCGTCACCAGAGCAAAGTATCCCACTGTTACTGAAAGAGGGACATACTGTATCTCCCCCATTACCTCTCACCTCTTAATTTTTTCTCAACATCCAACTCAAACCTGTCCATTAATACAATGAAAATCCAACTCTGGATCATTGCAATAATTGATATTGCAAACAAACCCCACAGAGCAACAGAGACACCAAAGATCTTCACATCTTTCCATAGGAGAGTGAATGCCACAACACTGAGAATCACTATAATCAACGAATTCCATATTGCTGGATTCCTTAAACTAATGTACTCCTTTAACTCCCTTATAATCTCCTCAGTAGATGCATCCTCCAAATTCTCACCTCCCTGCGATTAAATGTCTCAACCTCCTTCAAAAATCACCTATTAAAATGATAATTAATGTTATTCCAGAATTTTATGGTCTGATACATATATTGGTAAGGAAAATATGGGTCAGTTGCAATACTCTTAACTTTATAACCAGCTGATTTTAAAATAATTATCCTGCAACCATGTAAAATGATTCTCAGAAATTACATCTGATCAAACTCGGAGAAATAAAAAGACCTTAAAGCTTATATTATATGACCCAGTTAGTTTTTCTATCATGAATAAGGGCAAAGGCTACATCAGACTTGGAACATACATCTCCCGTGACTCTTACTATGCTTTAAAGGAGCTATGTGAAGTTTTCAGAAGTCAAACTAACGCCCTTGATTACGCCATTAGACTTCTTTATAATCTATACAAGAGCAAAACAAGAATTAATTTTGAAAACATAATTCTCAGAGAAGAAATAATTGATGGATTTGACTGTATTTTAATAACGAAAAAAAATTTTAGCAACTTAATTAGCAGGAATATGGACAAGTTTTATGACGAAGACTTTATCTATGCCCTTGCCAAAAACGTCTTGAAAAAACCTCCAGAAGAATCGGAAATAAATGAATTGGTTCAGACATTAAGAAAGATTTATGTTGATTCTGTAAGATGGTTCACAGAGATATCAATGTTCCAAACAAAAAATGGATATGAAATATCATTCCTACACACAGAGAACGAGATCTATAGTGAATTTTTTGCAAAATACTTCACAAACTTCTTCTCAAAATTAGGCTTTGAGATAGATGACGTAGATATAGAGAAAAAATTTTTCTCAATAATATTAAAAGACGATATTAAAAATTACCTCTGAATTTCAACTCTTTGAAATTCTGCATGGTAGTGCATTTATCTGTGGAGTTCCAAGCATCTTATCAAATGGCTCAAGACTGGTTAAAGTTTCAATATTTACCCCACCCATCCAAATCTTGTATGGATCTTTTGAATCCACCGTAAACCACTCAGGATACCAC
>WAJY01000164.1 GCA_015523645.1 Geoglobus sp.
CAAGCTCCAGAAGATCTATTATGTCGCATCCGGCAACAAGATAGTCATATTTTTTCCCGAACAACCTCACCTCTCTAGCACTCCCTCTCTCGATCACCTCCTCACCATCGAGTATCTCGATGTAGCCAGAGGCTTCGCTGAGAGAAGTTATTGCACCTGAACCCTTCTCTATTGGATGTATTCTGTCTCTAACAACAAAAACAGGCAGGAACTCTCTTCTACCTTCTGAGTAAACCCTTTTTGCCATTCTACCAGAAACAGTTTCCGGTTTTGATTTAATTCCAAGATTCCTTGCTATTACTGGCTTCACAAACTCCGTGAATATTGTTAGGCAGGAAGTTGGAAATCCGGGAAGTCCAAAGACGGGTTTGCCCTCAATTTCTCCGTAGAAAAAGGGCTTTCCGGGTTTTACCCTAACTCCGTGGAACACTATTTTCCCAACCTTCTCAACCACCTTGTAAAGCAAATCCCCCCTTCCTGCAGATGTTGAGCCTGAAGTTAATACAGCATCACACTCTCCAGCTGCTAGTCTCAATGCATCTTCCATCTCTTTCTCATCATCTCTAACAATTCCATACAACACAGGCTCGGCTCCAAGCATTTTCAGCTGTGCAAAGAGAGTATAGCTGTTGACATCGTAGATTCCAGCATCTTTCAACGGCTCACCAGGTTTGACAAGCTCGTCACCTGTCGAGATTATCCCGATCCTCATAATCCTTACCCTAACGCTGTTGTATCCTGCTCCTGAAAGCAATCCAATCTTCATCTCGTCAATTTTCTCTCCTCTCCTCAAAATAACCTCTCCAATTTCAACATCACTTCCAGCATTCATCACATTCTCTCCCGGTGAGACCTGCTTTTTAACCCAAATGTTTCCATTTTCAACTTCTACATTCTCAATCATAACAACAGCATCAGCATTTTCAGGAATCATTGAGCCTGTAGACACCTCAACTGCCTCTCCTTGCTTTATCCTCATCCTTTTGCTCTCACCAACCTCAATTTTTCCAACCACCTTGAGTCTAATTGCCTTCATTTCACTTACATTCGTAACATCACCACTAAGAACAGCGAAACCGTCTCTTGTTGATCTTCTGAATGGAGGAATGTCAATTCTTGAGAAAACATCTTCTGAAGAGACCTTTCCCAATGAGTCCAGTATCGGCATCTCTTTAACTTCAAAACCTATTTTTACCTTTGAAAGAATCTCCTTTACCTCTTCAGCCTCCAAAAGACGTCGCATAGAGAGGGATTTTTGAAGGGATTAAAAAGATTGATGCGAATCACCAGTTTATAGATCCAAGAATTCTTCCGGTCAAGTTTCTGCTGTAGTCTATTCTTAGCTTTTCCATGTCATCTCCTTTTACATCAATGCTGTCAAGCCTGACACCAAATTCCTCGCTGGCTTTTTTTATGTACCCAATGCTTTCAGGATCGAAGCCCATGAGAAATGCTGAAACTGCATCAACCTCAATTGCGTTGTTTCCTGCAATCATAACACCATGCCTAACAGGCTTTGTGCTCATTTCACTCCCAGCCCCTCCTATAACTCCATCAACAATTATAAATGATGGATTTAGAAGATGGAGGAGGTCAACGAGCTTCTGGTGAATCCTGAAATGCATGAACATAGCCGGCTTTTTAAGGAAGCCCATGTTGTTCTTTATTGTCACAGTTGCTTTTGCAAGCGTATGAACCTTAAGCTTTGGCAAGCTTACAAATGGATTTGAGATGGCATCCAGAATGCTTTTTCCTGCCTCAACCACCTTTAAAGCCCTTCCATCTACCCTAACCTCAACTCTTTCCTCAAGGTTTATGTTTCTGCATTCAGCAATTTCCCTCAAATTGAAGGCATTAAAGCATTCATCAGCACTATCTCTATAAAAACCTCCTTCAGCAATTACCGGATTGTAGCCTTCTTCTTTCAAAACATCCACCACCGCCTTAACAACATCGGGATGTGTTATGCATCCGTTGACTGGGTTATCAAACTTCAGGAAGTTCGGCTTTATCAGCAGAGTCTCATTGAACCTGGGCTTAAAGAGATCGAATGCCTCTCTCACAAATTCACCAACTCTCTCATAACTTTCAACACTTCTGACAAGAACAACCATCATCTTCACCCTTATAGCTTTTCAAGATATCTAACTATGCTTTTGAAAACCCTCAACCCGTCGCCCTCTTCTCTGCCCTTTCTCATCCAGTCGGAATGTTGCCATGGCTCGACAACCCTTTCTGGATGGGGCATGAGACCGAAAACATTTCCTGTAACATTGCACATCCCGGCTATGTTGAAGTAGCTCCCGTTTGGATTCCATGGATAACCAGCATAATTTCCATTGGAATCAACATACCTGAATACAATCTGATCGTTCTCAATCATTCTCTCAACATACTCTGACTCCTTACCTGGAGGAAATGTAACTTTCCCCTCAGCATGAGCCACGGGAAAAACAACAACCTCTCCTCTTCCATATTCCTTGGTAAATATGCATTTTCCATTGCTTTCATGCTTTAGGTAAACCTGCCTGCACTCAAATCTATTGGAATCGTTTATAGCCAAAACCATCTCTGGCTTCTCAGAAACTGGTTTATCCTCATCAAAACCAGGGAGAGTGCCAAGCTCGACAAGTATCTGAAATCCATTGCAGATTCCCAATACAGGATAACCCTCTTTTATGAAGATCTCAAGATCGTGCCTCAGCAGGCTCTTAACTCTTGCAGAAAATATGGCTCCAGCCCTAACATAGTCTCCAGCAGAAAAACCTCCCGGGAAAACTATGCATGAATAGTCCCAGATGTTTCTCTTCTCGCTCTCCCTTATCATGTCGCTGTAAAACTGCTTGAGATGAACAGCCTCAGCATCGATGCCCAGCATCTCAAACGCCCTAACCGTTTCATCCTCGCAGTTTGTTCCTTCAATTCTCATCACAGCAACCCTCATCTCATCCTTTTTCATCAAATCACCCCAGATATCTTGAAAGTCCGGTTCTCCATTCTTTCTCTGCTTCATAAAGATCAATTTTAGCCATTCCGTAATCCAGATTTTCACCTCCGGTCTCACCGATAAGTCTTGCATGTATCCCTCTTTCACCCAAAAACTGAAGAAGCTTGTCAGAATCTCTAGTTTCGACGATCCATCTCGTATTGCTTTCGCTGAAGAGCTCAACAAAGTCTTTTATTTCAACTCTGAAGCCAATCCTCCCTGCAAAAGCCATTTCTGCAAGGGCGACTGCCACCCCTCCTTGGGAGACATCGTGGCATGCATAAACACCGATCTCTTCAAAGCTTGTAAGCAACGCTTCTGAATATCTTCTCAGCTTTTCAGGACTTGTCCTAGGAACGTTTGAACTTTTGAGCTTTGTTATCTCAGAATAAAGACTTCCGCCAAATTCAGGCTTTGTCTCTCCAATTAGAACTATCTCCGAACCTTCTTTCTTGAAATCAACACTCACCGCTTTTCTCACATCTTCAACTATCCCTATGCCGATAAGTGTTGGTGTTGGAGCAACACTGCTGTGTGGGGTTTCGTTGTAAAAGCTCACGTTCCCGCTCACAACAGGAAGACCGAAGCCTTTTGACATCCATCCCAGAGCTTTCACACTCTCAACGAACTCCCACATTCTCTCAGGTTTCTCGGGATTTCCGAAATTCAGACAGTCCACAAAGCTGTGGGGATGGCTGTTAACTGCAACAAGATTTCTAACCATCTCGTCAAAGGAGCTTGCGGTTCCCCAGTAAGGATCTATTTTCGTCATCCACGGATTGACGTCAGCTGTTATGGCAATTCCCTTGAACGATGAAGTTGGTCTCACAACAGCAGAATCTCCATGACCTTCAAACCCAATGACTCCCTGGAGAGGTTTTAGAATTGTGCCAGCCCTAACCTCATGGTCATACTGTCTTACAATCCACTCCTTGCTCGCAACATTTGGATGTGCAAGCATCCTCAATATCACATCCTTGTAATTTCCAACATCCTCTACTTCCTCCTCTGCAATCCCTTCCCTTCTCTCATAACTTCTGCAATATTCAACACCTCCAGAAACAAATTCAATGTCCATGTTGTAGATCAGCCTGTTCTTCCAGTAGACCTTTAGCCTCCTCTCTACTGTTGCAACTCCAATTATTGCTGCTGGGACATCCCATTTTGAGAAGATGTAAAGGACATCATCCACATGCTTCGGCTTTACAGACAGAATCATCCTCTCCTGGCTCTCACTAATCCATATCTCCCAGGGTTTCATCCTTTCCTCCTTCAGATGTACTTTTTCTAGCCAGATTGTAGCTCCACAGCCTCCGGCAAAGCTCATTTCACCAACCGCTCCACTCAAGCCTCCCCCGCCTAAATCCTTCATTCCTGAAATCAATCCCTTTTCAACAGCCTCAAGACAAGCATGAATCAAAGGCTCTTTCATTATGGGATCTCCAAGCTGCACAGCTCCCCTTGATTCCTCCTCGCTCTTTTCGTCAAGTTCTGCAGATGCGAAGGTCACGCCATGAATCCCATCTCTTCCAGTAGCACCACCAGCAAGAATTATTATCTCTCCAGCTCCTCCCACCTTGCTTGGCACAATTCTATCCTTTCTGGCTATTCCAACACATCCAACATTCACAAGGCAGTTTGTTGTATAGCTGTCATCAAAAAATACCATCCCCGCAAC
>WAJY01000165.1 GCA_015523645.1 Geoglobus sp.
GGTTGGGGGGTATGGATGGGATTGCACAAGTTACTGAGCTTCGATCAGCTGAGCAAGCAACTTCCGTCTCTGCTCTGGTGTCAACTGTGCCAAAATGGTGGGCAAATTCTGCAAAATATATTCTTTGACCTTCACAATGGAAATATAATTCTTCTGAATCTCCACCTTGACATCCTGCTTCAACTCACCAAGCAGTTTGAGCATCGTCTGGAGAATGGAATGAATCTGAGTTATTGTTGCCACAGCTGTTTTGTTTTTACCTTTTTTCTTTAGTTCTTCAAAAAGCTTTGCACTTTCATCATAAAGCTTCTCAAGGCGGAAAGTTAGATCCTCAACAGTCTTCCTTATTGCTTTCTCTCTAATGCTTCTCTCCAGCTCAATCTCGTCGCTGTATTTGTCAATCAAAATCTCAATCTGTTCTGGGCTGTAATCTTCACCACGCTTGAGTAACAAATAGCTAATTTCCTCTGGCGTGAAGCCATCCACGGTTCTCTCTATTGTGAATTTTGCAATCTCATCCATGTTTTATGTTTTGTTTTCTTGGTTTAAATAGTTTTGGTCAAAAAATTACACAAATCTTTATAAATAATTTTATTTAATAATTTACTGTTGATTAGTGATAATATTATCACATTTCATGATGACCTCATTACTTCAAAAAGCTTCTGAATTTTTCAGGGTGAGAACTAAACCGAAGCGTTTTGTAGCTGATTATGTTAGTGCTAATTCTCAATGGGGTCAGCCAAAGGATATAGATGAGAATATTCTCTATGAGATTTTCAAAAAGTCGCCAGAGGTTGTTGGTGTTATTTCTGCTATTGTTGAGGATATACTTGCAGATGGATATGATATTCTTCCCGTAAGTGCTGATGAGAAAAAGCTTGAGTTAATGAGAGAACATTTGACCAGAATTAAATTTCACAGCAAGCTTAAGACGGCGTTGTATGATTATTTCATAACGGGGAATGCTTATCTTGAATACAAAGTTCTTGAACCAAAGGATTTTGAGCAAATTGTCGAGTCCGTTGGAGCGAAGATTCAGAAAGCTTTTGGATATGGGCTGAGTGAGATTGAGAAGAGAAGTATAGCGAGGAAGGTTGCTGAAGATACTATTTCTTTCAATATATTCAACATAGATGCTTCCACAATTAAGATTGATTATGACGAACACGGTAGAGTGAGGGGATATATTCAGCATGTTCCGCATATTGTTTCTAAACCTGTTAAGTTGAGACCAGATGAGGTTATACATATAACACTGTTAAGACTTGGCGGGAGTCATTATGGGTTTACTCCGCTTCGTGCTTTAACGAGTGATATTGCTACTCTTTTGTTTGCTAAAAATTATTCTGGAGATTATTTTGAACATGGTGGTGAACCAGACTATATATTCACACTTCCAGATGCCTTTGGCGAGGAAGATAGGAATGTGCAGTATTTGAAGCGAATTTTGAAGGAGATAAAAGAGAAAAGACTTAGACATAAAGATATTATATTGACGGGGAATGTGCAGGTTGAGCAAATAAATAAATTCAATAAAGATCTCGAATATAAAGATCTTATTAAGCATTTTACGCAGATTATTCTTATGGCTTTTGGTGTTCCACCGAGCAGGGTTGCAATTATTGAGGGTGCTGGGAAGCAGATAACTCGTGAATTTAATGAAGGTTATTACAAAAAAATAAACTCATATCAGACGGAGCTTGAGGATGTTTTGAATGAGGCAATCTTTCATAAATACGGGATGAAGATAAGATTCAAGAGGACTTACAAAGTTGATGAACTGAGAGAGGCACAGATTGGAGCGATATTGGTTCAGAATGGAATCATAACAGTTGAAGAAGCAAGACAGAAACTCGGATTCATTGGTGCTTTACCTGAAGGTGCTGAACCTAAGAGACCTCAGAAACCTCTCCCTCAGCGTGATATTGCGGATAGGCAAGAAGGTGGTAGAGGTAGAGGACAGGACAGAGGGAGACGACTCACAACAGATTTTTCCGAATATGAGGAGAAAGAATTTCTCGATTTTGTGAGTTTTATTCAGAGTCTTGGAACGAATATTTATAAGCGGGAAGATGGGGAGAAAGTGGTTCTTTATAATCCTATTTTCAAGGTGAAGAGTGAGCTTGAGAAAGAACAGTTTGATTTAGTGAAAGATACATTTAAAGTTGAAATTTTTGATGAATAAACTTAAATATTTAAAATTATAAAATATAAAGGTGATGTAAATGAATGATGGACTAAAACTGAAAGGTCATGTGATTGTTGAGAAGGTCAGGAATGGAGAGGTTGTTGAGAGGAAGGAATTTGACAATCTTATAGTGAATGTTGGGAAGGCAGAGGTTGCTGGATTGATTGGTGGTGTTAGTGGTTCAACTGCTTTCGGTTATATTGCGGTTGGGACGGGAACAACAGCTGAAAGTGCAACTGATACAGCACTTGTTAATGAGGTTGATAGGCAGGCTTCAACAAATTCTCTTGTTACGACAAGCGTTACGAATGATACGCTCCAGATGCAGGCTACGTTCAATTTTACAGCAAGTTACAACATAACAGAGTATGGTATATTTAATGCTGCAACAGGCGGAGACATGTTGAGTAGGAAGACAGATACAGGAAC
>WAJY01000166.1 GCA_015523645.1 Geoglobus sp.
ATCACGCCATTCTTGACAGTTCCACCGCATGCAAGTTTGGACTTCAAAAACTTGGCAAGCTCGTCAAGATTTATCTCTCCCCTGTCTATTCCTTCAATGACCGTTACCTCTTTGCCATACCTCCTCTTTGTAACTTTTATGGAGATTTGCTGTTGCTCTTTTGCCACTTCCTCGCAAACACAAAGATCTTTTGGTAGACCGCAGACGTTACATATGTCAAGCCCCATTCTTTTTTATTACCCCCTCTCCTTTTTCCTATTACTTGAATGAACCAAATTTTAACTTTTCGGTTATTGCATTAAATAGATTTAAATAATATACCAAATCCCCCATGAGCTATGAGCATTCCAGAGGTTATCAAGAAATACTTCATCGACTCAATAGTATACAAGCAGGGCTATAATCCTGTTAACACCCTCACCTATGCGATCATCCTGATAATCTCCGTTTATCTCATCTACAAATACCTGACAAAGAGACTAAAATTCGATCTCAAATTTGCCCTGCAAACCTTCCCATACGTTTTGCTTGGATCATCTACAAGGATAATAGAGGATGCTGGATTCGTAAGCCCTCCATACTCCTACCTTCTCATGACGCCTTTCATTTACATCTTGATCTTCATCATCACATTCTCCTCACTACTTTTATCACTGAGATCAGATATGAGGAAGTACCCAATTCCTGGGTTGATTCTCTCATTCATAGTCCTTGTCTTTCTCACAACCCATCTCCAAATCAAGAATTGGTGGGTCTTTCCAGCAGGGATTTCAATTGCCTCAGCAATTACCTTCCTTTACTCGAAAGCTTCAAAAAAACTTAGAGCTGATGATTTCAGTAAGGCTGTTCTCTTTGCCCAGCTTATCGATGGTTCAACGAGCTTTCTCGGAATACAATTCTTGGGCTACTGGGAGTTGCATGTTGTGCCAAGGTTTTTCATTTCAATAGCAGGAGCTTGGGTAATGGTGGTGCTGAAAATTTTGGTGATCATACCAATCCTCTACATTCTAGACAGCGAAGGAGAAGATGAGAATTTGAGGGGATTTATAAAGCTTGTCCTCTTCATTCTCGGGTTTGCTCCTGGGATAAGAAATGGCTTGAGGATGACATTTGGGGTGTAGACTATGAAGGTTTTGCTGTCGCTTACAGCAATCTTCTTGATCTGCATGCTGCTGGGCTATGAATACAGTCTTGCAAATCCAGAATATTCCAAGAGCTTTGTTGAAAAAACCTTTTCAGGATTCGAGTTTATCAAAAACATGGAGCATTATGAAATTTTCCTCTTCATTTTTGTCAACAATTCTGTAAAGTCTTTCGTTTCAATGCTCCTTGGCATAACATTCGGGCTAGTCCCACTGCTTTTTTTGTGCCTCAATGGTGTTTTGATCGGTTTTGTGGCTGGAGTTTCTGTCACCAAATTTGGGATTTTAAGAACACTCCTGCTTCTCATTCCCCACGGAATTTTTGAAATACCTGCGGTGCTTGTAAGCAGTGCGTATGGTGTAGAGATAGGCTTAGCCACAATAAAAAGGGTTAGGGGAGAGGAAATAGATCTGAATCAGGTGGTTCTGAATAAAATAAGAAATTTCGGTAGGTTTTTGCTGCCAATCTTTTTCATAGCAGCTTTAATAGAGACCTACATAACTCCAGCTGTTGCCAGTCTTTGGGCATTTTGATTTAGATGTCAAAAAATAAAAATTATTCAATGTCAATCCTTTTCTTGCTCTCTTTCCTTGGATGCTTTTTCTTTACTATAACTTCTAGGACACCATTGTTGTATCTTGCCTTTGCTGAATCTGGATCCACCTCATCTGGTAGGTCAACTACCTCATAGTACTTCCTGCTTTCGCCTTCTGCCTTGATTTCCAGCTTATTCTCACTTGCATTCAGCTCTATATCCTCCTTGTTTACTCCGGGCATTTCGGCAATAATCTGAACCTCCTCGTCAGTTTCTATAACATCAACCAGAGGCTTTCTGTGATCAATGTTCTCCTCCTTTATGCTTGGCTTTGATCCGAACTCTCTTATCTCTGGTCTTCCGTCAGGTCCAATTCTTATGCTGAATCCTCTGACTATAGGTTTCCCCTCTGAAAGCTCAGCAGACCTTATCATTTCATCAAACTCCCTCATCATCTTTCTGAATATCTCATCAAACTCCTCAAACGGAAATCTGAAAAACTCATCAAACCAATCCACATCATCCCAATCTCTCCTCCTCCTTCTCCAAGGCATACACATCACCTCCTCAATTTTTAAAAATTAAGCATACATCTTATGAAAATCTCTAACTATCTCCTCATACCTCTTTATGTCTTCCTGAGTCAGGCTTGGCTTAACCTTCTCCAATGCCTTAAGGAAGTGATCCTTTGTAACCTTGATGTTTTTGACCTTCTCCTTAATGTTCTCTCCCTTGTACTTCTCCACAGCCTCTCTCACAGCATATAGTCCAGCCTCTCTGCAAACAGCCTCAATGTCAGCTCCGCTGTACCCCTCGGTTCTCTCTGCAAGCTCATCCAAGCTAACATCCTCTGCCAGTGGCATGTCCCTTGTGTGAATTCTGAATATCTCCTTTCTCGCTCTCTTGTCAGGTGGTGGTATGTATATGTGCTTCTCTATCCTTCCAGGTCTTAGAAGGGCTGGATCTACCATGTCGGGGCGGTTTGTTGCTGCTATTACAACAACATCCTTCAGCTCCTCAAGTCCATCTAGCTCTGTTAGGAACTGGCTAACAACCCTTTCGGTGACATGTGAGTCTCCAATTCCACCTCTTCTTGGAGCCAGGCTATCAATCTCGTCGAAGAATATTATTGCGGGAGCTACCTGTCTTGCTTTTCTGAACATCTCTCTAACATGCTTTTCGCTCTCTCCAACCCATTTTGATAGAAGTTCTGGTCCCTTGACACTGATGAAGTTTGCATTGCTCTCATTTGCTACAGCCTTAGCCATTAAGGTCTTTCCTGTTCCAGGAGGACCATAAAGCAGAATTCCCTTTGGAGGTTTTATGCCAACTTCCTTAAATATCTCTGGATACTTCATAGGCCATTCTATAGCCTCCCTCATTTCCTGCTTGGCTTTCTCAAGACCTCCAATGTCATCCCATCCAACGTTGGGTATCTCAACAAGAACCTCCCTCATTGCCGATGGCTCTATGTTCTTCAACGCCTCAAGGAAGTCCTCCATTGTAACCTTCAAATTCTCAAGAACCTCTGCTGGTATTTCCTCAGCTTCTATGTCTATCTCTCCCTTCTCCATTCTCTTTCTGAGGGCATGCATTGCAGCCTCTTTGGCAAGTGCAGCAAGATCTGCTCCAACAAAACCGTTTGTCAGTTCTGCTATGTATTCAAACATCGAATCCACAAGTCTGTTTTTCACCTCACCAAATATCTCGCTGTGTTCCCTTAGAATTCCTACAATCTGAGCATCACTCTCTACTTTTTCAATCTCAGCCATTATTTCTTCAATTTCTTTCTCAGAAAACCTGCCCTCTTTCCTGAATTCATCCAGTATTTTTAGCACATCACTCCTTCTGAATTCCGGTTCGATTGGCATGCCTCTTGTGTGTATCTGCAAGATCTCTTTTCTTCCCTCTCTGTCTGGAACTCCAATCTCTATTTCCCTGTCAAACCTTCCAGGTCTTCTTAAAGCTGGATCAACAGCATCAGGACGATTTGTTGCACCAATAACAATAACCTGTCCTCTAGCCTCTAAACCATCCATCAGGGTTAGGAGCTGAGCAACAACCCTTCTTTCAACTTCTCCGGTAACTTCCTCTCTTTTTGGAGCAATGCTGTCTATTTCATCAATGAATATTATGCTCGGAGCGTTCTCCTTAGCTTCCTCAAATATCTCTCTCAGTCTCTGCTCACTCTCCCCATAATATTTGCTCATTATCTCAGGACCGCTTATTGAGATGAAATGAGCGTCAACCTCATTTGCTACAGCCTTAGCCATTAAGGTCTTTCCTGTTCCAGGAGGTCCATGCAGGAGAACACCCTTTGGAGGCTCGATGCCCAACTTCTGGAATAGCTCTGGATGCTTCAATGGAAGCTCTATCATCTCTCTTATCAGCCTAAGCTCCCTTTTAAGTCCTCCAATGTCTTCATATGTTATGCTTGGAACCTGCCTCTTCACATCCTCAACAGGCTTGCCCTTGATCTCAACCTGTGTGTTTCTCGAAACTATCACAACCCCGCTCGGCTTTGTTGATGTTATGACAAACGTTAGTATGTGTCCGAATATTTCAACCCTTATCTTCTGCCCCCTTATCACAGGTCTGCCCTCAAGGAGCCTTTGGAGATAAGTATCCCCGCCCATCAATCTAACAGGTTCTGTTGGAGCCAGTGTCACCTTTTCGGCAGGCTTTGCCTCAACTTTCCTTATCTTCACCTTCTCATCTATTCCAACACCTGCGTTGCTCCTGATGTTACCGTCTATTCTTATTAGACCCTTGCCTCTATCCTCAGGATAACCGGGCCAAACTATTGCGGGAACCTTGTTTTTTCCAGTTATCTCTACAACGTCTCCGCTTTGTATGTCAAGTTTAGCCATTATCTCTGGATCTATCCTTGCAATTCCCCTTCCAACATCCCTGTGATAAGCTTCAGCTACTCTGAGGAAAACCTCATCACCCATAACATCACCCCGTTATCATACAATTCTAAACCTCACAACATTTCCCTCTTCAATTCTCCTGACCTTTCCCTCTCCTTCAAGCTTGGTGAGGCAAACAACAACATCCTCATACGGAATGCCAAACATGCTTGATATCTTATCGGGTGTATCAACACCCTTTATGAGACTGTAGAGCACGATCTTGCTGATGTCGTCTATGCCCATTGAGTCAAGCTCGAAGATCATTCTATCTATTAGCTCATCAATTCTGCTTGATATGTCACTTTGAAGCATTTTAAATGTTCTTTCGATTTTTTCAAGCCTTTCAAGCATTTTGTGAATCTTTTTCTCTGCACTCTCCGTAAGAGTGTTTTTGATTTCATTGAATGCC
>WAJY01000167.1 GCA_015523645.1 Geoglobus sp.
TTCTAAAGCATGTTGTTAAATGCTGGAGCAGCCTTTACTCTCCAAGGGCAATTGCTTACAGAGCAACGAAGGGTTTTGATCACTATGAAGTCAGCATTGCTGTTGTTGTGCAGAAGATGGTTAATTCGAGGAGCAGTGGGGTTATGTTCACGTTGAATCCAACCAATGGCGATCCGAGTCAGATTGTTATAGAGTCTAGCTGGGGGCTTGGGGAAGCTATTGTTGCTGGAGAGGTAACACCAGACAGGTTTGCCGTTGATAAGGTTACTGGTGAGATTGTTGAGAGAACGATCTCATCAAAAACAAGATGGTGCATTTTTAAGGATGATTGTGGAGTTGTTCACGATGATGTTCCAGAAGATATGCAGAAAAAGCCTTCTCTAAGCGATGATGAAATAAGAAAGCTATCTGAATACGGGAAATTAATAGAAAAGCATTACGATACACCAATGGACATCGAATGGGCTGTTGATAAAGACTTTGAATTTCCAGAAAGCATATTCATTCTCCAATGTCGCCCCGAAACTGTTTGGAGCAGAAAGAAAAAGGAGCCTGTGATCAAAGCCAAGAGCGGATTTGACATAATAATGAGCAGGGCAACCACTCCGATAAAGTTCAAAAAAGGTTGAGTGAGAAAATTAAAATACGTTCAAAACAATTTCAGCTATGATAAAAGGGATAGACAGAATTGGGATTGCTGTGAGAGATCTGAATTCAGCTCTGAGCATTTACACAGATAAACTTGGATTTAAAGTTGAGAAAATCTACGAGAATGAGGAGGAGATGGTTAGAACTGCTGTCCTCTCTTCCGGAAGATGCATAGTTGAGCTGATTCAACCACTTTCAGATCTCTCACCGGTTGCAAGATTTTTAGAGAAAAGAGGAGAGGGTGTGAATTACATTTCGCTTTATGTTGAGAATTTGGACAGCTACATTTCCCATCTTGAATCACTCGGATTCAGAATTCTCAGAAAGCCACCATCTGTGATAGATGGGAGAAAATACACGTTCATACATCCTAAAGATACAAGAGGTGTTATGTTTGAGCTGACAGAGTACTGATCCCAGCCTTCAGCTTTTCCATCCAGAGCTGGTTATTCTGGCAAATGCCTTTTCTGCGATTGATGATATTCCTTCTCTGAAAGTCAGAATCAGGATAACCAGCATTATTCCTAGAAACGTGAGTGTGAGCTGTCCGAAACCCCTTGTTGATTCAAGAAGGAGCACTATGGCTGTAGAGCCTATCAATGGTCCGTAAAGGGTTCTGAGACCTCCAAGCAGGAGCATGAGTATTATGACGATGTCCATCGATGGAGAGAAAATTCCCGGAGATATCATTCCATTGAAATATCCGTAAAAACTCCCTGTTATTGCTAGAATTGCCGAACCGATTGAGGCTGCAATGACGCTGTATTTTGTGACATCAATTCCAACCACCTCAGCCGATATCCTATCACTTCTGATAGCTCTCAAGGCAATTCCGAGCTTTGATTTTACGAAATTCGCATAGAACATCGATACAAGAAAGGCAAATAAAAGTATGGTGTAGTAGCTTGCTATTCTTCTTCCAAAAATTTCTTGGAATGGCCACCATAAAGTCGGGGTTACAAGCCCTGTTTCACCCATTGTCAGCCATCTCAGCCCAAGAACAACGTTTTCAAATATGAGAGTGAATGTTAGTGTAACAATGGCAACAAAAATTTCTCCCAGACCCCTAACAATGGAAACGTAGCTCAGCATTGCGCCAACACTCACTGAAAACAAGATTCCTGCAGGGATTGTTACCCATGGATTTAAACCATAGGAGTTGGCAAGAATGGCTGAGGTATATGCTGATATTCCAGCAAGGGCACTCATGCAGAGAAAAAGCTGTCTGCTCTCCCCTATTATTATATTTGCAGCATAGACGAATGATGCGTATATGGCTATAATGGTCAGAATTCTGAGGTGATAGGGGTTGCTAAAGACAAGTGGAAGAGCTGCAAAGATAAGAAAGAAGATGATTGATGGCTTTGGAATCTCAATTACCCTCATTCAAACACCCCCTGCAAAGAGACCACTTGGCTTGTAGATTATCACAGCTACAACTATCACCAAGAGAATGACAAGTGTGAGGTATGTTCCAAGCAGGTATCCTGCAAGAGCATTAACGATGCCAAGCAGAATCCCTGCAATCATTGCTCCATAAACACTCCTCACTCCACCAACAACACCAACTATCAGGGCATAGGACGTTAATTCGAGTCCCGAGCCGGGTTCAACAGATGATGCTATCCCTTTCGCAAGGGCTGCAAGCCCAGCCATCAGACCTCCAAGGAAGAAGACGAGACTCCTCATTCTGTCAACATCTATCCCGCAAACCCTCGATCCAATCTGATTTTGCAGTGCAGCCCTTATTGCCTTACCTGTCATGGTTTTTCCAAGGAAGAGAAGAAGGAAGAGGAGGGAAAGAAATGAAATGAGTCCTGAAACAAGGGCTGAAGCTCTGAAGCTCAGCCCAAAAATGCTAACAGTTTCAACAGGCACTCTAACTGAGAAATAAAGTCCGGGAAATAGATAGGACGTTATTCCTTCCAGAGTAAATGCAAGCCCAAGAGTCACAAAGAGACCAACAAGCACCTCCATCTCACCTTCAAGCTTGTAAACTGGTCTTAGAACACTTCTGTCAAGAGCAAGGGCAAGAATGCCTGAAAATAGAATCCCTATAACTATTGCTGCAGCGGGATTCCATCCTGAAGATATCAGAACGGCTGAAATTACGCCTGTAACTATCACAAATTCCCCGTGTGCAAGATTGAGTATTCCTCCAAGTCCAAAGATCAGAACAAGACCAACAGCTAAGAGAGAGAGCTGAAGACCGAAGAGAATGCCGTCAATCAGAACCTCTACAAGCTCTGAGATTGCTATTGAAGCAATATCGATAGTCATGCCTTTAACCCCAGATATGCGCTCTTTATCAAAGAGCTCTCTGACAGTTCATCAGGGCTGCCTGATGCGATAATCTTGCCATTCTCAAGAACGTAGATGTAATCAGACACCATGAACGCTTGATGTATGTTTTGCTCTGCAAGCAGAACAGTCATCCTTTCTGACAAACCCTTGAGCTTTCTGTAAATCTTGAGGGTGATGGCAGGAGCCAAGCCTGTTGAAAGCTCATCTAAAATTAGAAGCTCCGGGCGGGACATCAAAGCCCTGCCTATCGCAAGCATCTGCTGCTCCCCTCCACTCATGGTTCCTGCAAGCTGGTTAGACCTCTCCTTAAGCACCGGAAAAAAATCGTAGATCTGCTTGAGCGAATCCCCTAGCTTTCTTCTCGCTCTTGGAGTGTAGGCTCCAAGCATCAGGTTGTCTTCAACACTCATATCAGGAAACAGCTCTCGCTCGCTAGGCACAAACGCAATTCCTAAGGATACCCGCTCCTGAGTTTTTAAGTGAGTGATCCTCTCACCCTTGAACACCACATCTCCCTCAGAAACGTCAACCAGTCCCATTATCGCATTTAGGAGGGTTGTCTTGCCAGAGCCATTTGAACCAATTATCGAGACTATTGTGTTCTTCCTCACATTCAGCTCAACATCCCATAGAACGTTAAGACCTTTATAGCCAGCTTTTAACCCCTCAACCCTCAGCAGATCCAATATATCACGCCTCCATCACCATGTCTGAGCCTAGATAGGCTTCAATAACATCTTTAACCCTCACAACTTCCTCAGGCTTCCCCTCGGCAATTTTAATTCCATGATCGAGAACAACAACTCTCTCAGCCAGCCCCATTATCGCAGGCATGACATGCTCCACCCAGACTAATGTCACTCCAAGCTCTACGTTCACCCTTTTGAGAAGTTCAATTGCCTCCTGAATTTCACTTGGATTCAACCCAGCCATGTATTCATCAACAAGTAGAAGCTTTGGCTCGCACGCAAGAGCTCTTGCAAGCTCAACTCTCCTCTTATCCTGCAATGTAATCTCATCAGGTTTCCTTTCCGGGTATTTCATTCCAACAAACTCCAGAAGCTCGAGAGCCCTTTTTTGTGCCTTAACTGTATCAACATTGGAATTGAACATGATAGCAGTTGTAACGTTGTCCAAGCAGCTCATCTCATAAAAAGGTCTTGGTATTTGAAAAACCCTTGCTATACCAAGCCTGCATATTTCATGAGGTTTCTTGCCCGTGATTTCATGATTATCAAAGAATACCTTGCCTTTTGTTGGGGCATAAACTCCATTTATGATGTTGAGGAGTGTTGACTTTCCAGCTCCATTTGGACCGATAAGCCCGAGAATCTCACCATCCCGTACTTCAAGATCCACTCCTTTTAATGCCTCAAAACCCCCAAATCTCTTCCATATCTCACGGCATTCCAGCTGGATATCAGCCACGTTGAACCTTAGGTGTTAACATTATTAAAATTTTGTTTAACGCGCACTTGCACAAGAAAATATGCTCATTCGTTTTTTCAACACCGACATTTGGGTAAACTTGGGCTGAATAAAATTTATAATAATACTCTCTAAGAGGACATTAAATAAAATATGAGGTGTTACCATGGTTTACGAAAAAGGAGAGGATGTAGAAATCCAGATTCCTGAGAGAATGAACATCGC
>WAJY01000168.1 GCA_015523645.1 Geoglobus sp.
AGGCAATTAGAGGATTCACGTGGTATGAGCTTGCTGACAACTACATAGAGCTTGTGAAAAACAGACTCTATTCAGGAAGCGAGGAAGAAAGGCTTTCTGCCAAGTACACACTCTTTAAGGTGCTGTCCTGTCTGATAAGGATGATGGCACCGATCACGCCTTTTTTGGCTGAAGAGGCCTGGCAGATTCTGTGCGGAGGTGAGAGTGTTCATCTCCAGAAATTCCCAGAGGTTGAGGAGGAGTTCATAGATGAGGAGGCAGAGAGAAGGGGAGAAATTATAAAGAGCATTGTTGAGGTTGTTAGGAGATACAAGCACGATAATGGCATGGCTTTAAACGCTCCTCTAGGCAAGTTAATGATATTTGTTGATGAGAGACTTGATACTAGGGACATTTCAGGAGCGCTGAATGCGGAGGTTGAGTTGCTTGATGAAATGCCGGAGATACAGACTAGAGTTTCTGAGATAAAGCCAAAATACTCCATACTTGGTCCCAAGTTTAGGGATAGGGTGAAAGATATCGTTGAGGCGATCAAGAGTTTGGATGATGAGGAGATGTTAAAGCTTATAAAGGAGAAGAAATTTACGATTAATATCAATGGGGAAAGCGTAGAACTTGAAAAAGAGTGGTTTGAATTTAAACTGGAGAAGGTGATCAGCGGAAAGGATGTTGATATTGTGGAAGCTGGAAATGCAGTAGTCATAGTTGAAAAAGGTGGTTGAGTATGGATGAAGAAAGATTGAGGGAATTGTTTTCAAGTGAAACTACATTTCATCACATTCTGAAGTGCGTTCTAAACCTAACACCCTCAGAAATTGAAGTTTACATAGCTCTTCATCAGCATCCAAATGTTGGTGTTGATGAGCTTGCAAACATAGTAGGAAAGGACAGGAGTGGTGTTTACAGAAGTCTTCAGTCACTTATGGAGAAGGGTTTGGTTGAGAGAGAATACAGAATTCTGAAGCATGGAGGATACAAGTATCTCTACACCCCAATTCCAATTGAAAATTTAAAGGAGAAGCTCAGGGTGGAGCTTGAAAACTGGTTCAAAAAGCTCAACGAGGTTGTGGAAGATTTCTCTCTTGAGCATCATCAGTCTGCATAATCTCAAAAAAGGATTTTTTCAGCAGTAGTGCATCCTCCTCAAGATTGGGACTCTCACATATAACACATCCAGAAACTTTGTAATCTCTTAAAGCCCTGAGAAATTCTATGTAGTTAAGATCGCTCTCCTTGAGATTGAGGTGGGTTTTCTCCCCCTTGCTATCATACTTTATACCGCTAACGTGTATGTGCATGCTTTTCAAGGCTTTTTTTCCAAGCTCCTTTTCGACAAGCTCGAATATCTCAGAAAAGCCCTCATAGCTGTTAAACTCCCCGGTTCTTGCATGGATGTGGCTTATATCAATGCAGGGTAGCATGCCTTCACTCATTGAGCAAAGATCAATTATTTCATTCAGCTCGCCAAACTGCTCCCTTTTTCCGGAAGTTTCAGGTCGTAAAACAATTCCAAATCCATCTATCTCCTTAAGCAATTCATCAAGCGCAGACTTTATTCTCCTAAAAGCCTCATCTCTTGTCCTCTTCATGTAGTATCCCGGATGAAAGACTATGCTTTCAGCCCCCATTATGCTTCCAATTCTCGCGGAATCGTAAAGCCTTTGAAGGCTCTGCTTGACCTTTACCTCGCTGTCCGCGTTCAAATTTATATAGTAAGGAGCATGAACACTTAAAACAACGTTCAATGACTTTGAAAGTGTTTTTATGTTTTTTGCATAGCTCTCCCCCATTTTCACACCTCTAACAAACTGAACCTCCATGCACTCCAGTCCAAGCTCCCTTATTCTCCTGATACCATCTGTTGTGCTGTTGCTCTCACTCGAGTGGGGAATGCCAGCTGTACCGAACAGCATCTATAGAGAATAGAGAAGGAAGGTAAATAAATTATTCCTCACAAGGAACGAATTTTGTTCCGTAGTAAATTATTCCATCCTCCCCATCCTCTCCATACTTTCTGAATACCGCCTTTACCTTCATCCCTATTCTTAATTCGGAAGGTTTGCAAGATATCTGTGATGTCACAACAACACCGCTCTCAAGCTTTATAAGCCCTATCACATATGGTCTCTGAAGCTTGAAAGACTCCGGGGCATCATGAACAATAGAATATGTTAGAAGTTCACCTCTATCCCCAAGATCAACTTCTGTAATGCTGCTTTTCCTCCTGCATTCGGGACAGATGTTTCTTGGCGGGTGGTAGATTCTTCCGCAGTTCTCACATTTCGTGCCAGTGAGATTGTATCTGTATCTTATCTTCCTCCAGAAGCTGGGTATCACAAGCCTCACCTCCCCAGGATTGAAACCACCGCTGTTGCACCAGTTCCTCCAATGTTTACAGCCATTCCCTTCTCAGCATCAACCTGTCTCTTTCCCGCATCACCCCTAAGCTGGAGAACTATCTCTCCAATCTGTCTTATGCCTGTTGCACCAACAGCATGACCACAAGCCTTTAAACCTCCAGATGGGTTCACCGGCTTCTCCCCATCAATCTCAACTCTTCCATCTCTAACAAGCTCATGACCTCTGCCTTTTTCTGCAAGCCCAACGTTTTCGTAGAGCAAAAGCTCTGTTATTGTAAAGGAGTCATGCATCTCAAAGACATCAATGTCCTTCAGCTCGCATTTTGCAAGCTTCAATGCCTTTCTTGTTGCTGTTTTTACAGCCTTCATTTCTAGTATGTCTTCTCTGTTTTGAACAGCAAGGTAGTCGCTTGACTGAACAACAGAATTAATGTAGACTGGAGTGTCTGTATGTTTCCTTGCAACTCTCTCGCTAGCAAGAATAACAACAGCAGAGCCATCGCTTATAGGAGCCGAGTCAAAAACCTTGAGTGGTTCAGCCACATAAGGTGAATTGAGCACGGTCTCTATTCCTATCTCTCTCCTGAACTGAGCCTTTGGATTGTTCACAGCATTTTTGTGATTCTTAACGCTTATCATTGCCAAATCCTCCTCACTGCTTCCATAATTGTGGATGTGAAGTCTTGCCATCATTGCATACAGACTTGCAAGTGTTGCTCCATGAAAAGCCTCCCACTCTTGGTCTATCGATGAGTCCATTATCTCCATGGCTGAGCCAACATCTGTGACTTTTTCAACCCCTGCAGCAACAACGATGTCGTGTATGCCAGATGCAACAGAGATATAGGCTTCTTTCAATGCAACACCTCCACTGGCATCTCCAGCCTCAACCCTTATTGCCGGGATGTTCAGGGAGGCAAGTCCAGAATAGTCTGCTATCAGTGCAGAGATGTGTTCTTGTGAGAGAAATCTTCCACCGCTCATGTTTCCAATGTACATGGCTTCAATTTCCTTTCCTTCAAGATTTGCATCCTCTATTGCCTCAATTCCAGCCTCTATGACAATGTCTCTGAAGCTTTTATCCCACAGCTCTCCGAACCTTGACATGCCAACTCCTATTATGGCGACCTTTCTCATCCAATTCACCCCATTCTTATTTTCCTTCTCAGCTTTGCATACATCCCGTAGTCTATGTACTCCTTTCTCTCGATCTTCTTCCACACACTCTGGTTTCTATCGTAGCTCTCAATATTCTCAGTCACTTCAATGATGAAAGCATCGCTTCCAGCACCACTTCCAAAAGATGTGAGCAGTATTCTGTCTCCGGGCTTGGCAACATCCAGTATTGCGCAAAAGCCAATTAAGGAGGATGCAGAGTATGTGTTACCTATGTACCTAACCACCAAACCCTGTTCAATCTGTTTTGATGAAAAACCTAGATTTCTCGCAACCCTAACCGGAAACTTCCCGTTTGGCATGTGGAAAACGGCATAGCTGAAGTCTTCAGGCTCAAGATCGTTTCTCTTCATTATTTCAATGGAAGCGGTTGAAACGTGCCTGAAGTATGCAGGTTCTCCTGTAAATCTGCCTCCATGACTAGGATACGGTTGTCCTTCTCTTCTCCAGAAATCTGGAGTGTCTGTTGTAAAGCTCAGAGTGTCCTTTATCTCTACTATCACGTTCTCACTTCCGATTACAAATGCCGCACCTCCTGCTGCTGCCGAATACTCTAGTGGATCTCCAGGAGCTCCTTGGCTTGTGTCTGAGCCTATTGCAAGCCCATTCCTTATCATTCCAGATTCAACCATGGCTATGCAGTTTTGAATTCCTGCTGTTCCTGCCTTGCAGGCAAATTCCAAGTCTGCTGAATGAAAGAAGCTGTCTATAGATAGAGCTTCTCCAACTATTGTTGCTGTTGGTTTGACAGCATAGGGATGGCTCTCAGATCCAACAAAAACAGCCTGTATTTCGCTCCCGTTCAAGCTGACTCTCTTCATAGCCTCTCTCGCGCACTCAACTGATATCGTAACTGTATCCTCATCAATGTCAGGAACACTCTTCTCATAAATTCCAAGTCCTCCCTTTATTGATTCCGGATCCTCACCCCATATTTTTGCTATCTCCTCAACCTTTATTCTGTATCTTGGAATGTACGTACCATACGACACGATCCCAACCATAGCTACACCTCCAGCTTTTTCATATTCTCAACAACCTCGCTCTCATCAAGCTCTGTGACAATCAAGTCAATGCCTTCAATCTCAGCTATTTTGACTGCTAGCCTGTCTGCATTTTCATCATTGATTGGATTAAGAACAACAATGGAGGGTTTTAGATTTGCAACTCTAACCGCCACCATCGGGGATCTCCCTGTAGTAACGTTTGTGAAAACCAACGCTCTCTCACTTGTCAATCCATACAATCTGTAGAAGTCATAACTGCTCATTTCAAGTATCGCCTTCAAGCTGTTGATTATTGTGTGTCCCATCGCATTTCTCTTAAAATCTGTGAGCATCTTGCCCTCAATTATCTCTGCAATCTCGTATGATGGAACAGATCTCGAATACTCCCTTATGTCGATTATGACATCAAGCTTCAGCCCAAGCAAGTCCTTGTATCTAGAGAGAGTTTTCCAGCCTCTTTCCTTGTCAATTTCAAGGAGAGTCTCAACAAGCTTCTTAATGAATCCTATGCCGGGAGATCTCCTTCTGTTTGATTCATAATCGCTGATTACAGATGGTGTAACATCCATTCTCATGGCAAGCTCCTTTTGAGAGATCTCGAATATGTTCCTCCACTTTTTTATGGCATCACCATGGCTTTCAGAGAAAACTATATTGCCGGCAATGACTTCAGAGAGCTTTCTAGAGAGAAGATCCATGAGGATTTGTTAAAATGGAAGTATAAAAATTTAACGATTAACGAATAAACATTCGTTTAAAAACGATATGGATTTCGCTGGATTATAATTTATTTCCCGCTTAGCAACCTCTACTATTAAAATCCTGTTATTCAGGATCTCTAACATTATCTTCCAGACTTTCCAATCAATGAACAATATTGCCCTTTTTATCATGCCAAAATTTCTAGAAACTTTCAATTCTTCGAAACTTCAGAAGGTCTCTCTTCGGATTTATACTCCACAAAAATTTTTATATCGCACCGTTTAAAATTTCTCAGATCCTACCTTTTTCGGGAGGTGATGGTCATGAAGATATGGTACGTTGGTGCTTACGGTATAGTGTCAACGACTGCAATGCTTGGCGGAAAACTGATCGAGAAAAACAAAATAGAGCAAACGGGCTTAGTAACATCTCTCCCGCAGTTTGATGGTATGGATAAATATGCACCACTCAAGTTTGAGTTTAATGGTCACGAGATAAGGAAAGTTGAAAATGCATACCAAGCTTGCTTGCAACACTGGGAGCAGAACAGGCATTTTGAAAGGGAACAGCTTGAGGAAGTTAGGAAGGAGCTGGAGAGCATAAAGGCAGAAAAAGGAACTGCTATAAACTGCGGAGAAGGTGTCAGGGCTCTGGGTGAGTTAAGCATTCTTGAGGATGAACTGGAAACCTTGGGCGAGATAGTTGAAAAGCTGGAAAAAGATTTAAAAAAGTTCTCTGATGGGAATACAGTTATGATAAACTCTGCATCCACCGAACCACTGATAAACTACAGCGAAAAGTATCACGGAAGTCTCGATGGCTTCGAGAGGATGATAGAGGATGACGTCAAGGAGCATGCATCTGCAAGCATACTCTACGCCTATGTAGCCCTCAAAAATCGAATACCCTATGGAAATTTCACTCCCAGCCCGGGCTCTGACATTCCCGCATTAAAGGAGCTGGCAGAGCATAAGAAGGTTCCACACGCCGGAAATGACGGGAAAACTGGAGAAACACTAGTCAAAACAACGCTTGCTCCGATGTTTGCATACAGAAACATGAAGGTTGTTGGATGGATGAGCTACAACATCCTTGGCGACCTAGACGGATTGGTTTTGAGTTACAAGGAAAACAGAGAGAGTAAGGTTATAAGCAAGGACAAGGTTCTGGAGAAAATCTACGGATATGCACCCTTCAGCATAACCCAGATAGAATACTTCCCATCACTAGTTGACAACAAGACAGCATTTGATTTCATACACTTCGAAGGTTTTCTTGGGAGAAAAATGAAGTTCTACTTCATCTGGGATGCGATTGATGCCATAGTTGCAGCACCATTAACAATAGACATCGCAAGATTTCTGCTTTTTGCCAAGAAAAAGGGACTGTATGGAGTGATAAAGGAACTCGGATTCTTTTTCAAGAGTCCAATGGGGACTGACAACGTGAACACCCACTCCCAGTTTGAAGAGCTTGTTAGGTGGTATCAGGAGAACTCCTGAAATTTTTCTCTCAAAAGCCATCAACCATAAGCAGGAGGAAGCAAACCTATATATATGGTTTATAAAGGTTTTTTAAATATGACCACCGATTATAAGATCAAAATCGAAAACGTCGTTGCATCGACCCAAATCGGTGAGAACATTGATCTCAACAAAATAGCGAGGGAGGTTAAGGATGCTGAATACAAGCCAAAGCAGTTTCCCGGGCTTGTTCTTAGGATTAAAGAGCCAAAAGCCGCTGCCCTTGTTTTCAGAAGTGGTAAGGTTGTTTGCACAGGAAGCAAAAGTGTTGAAGATGCGAGAAGAGCGGTAAAGCAGGTTGTAAAAATAATAGGAAGTTTTGGGATTCCTGTTTTTGAGGATCCCGATGTGAAAGTCCAGAACATAGTTGCTTCAGCAGATCTTGGCGTTGATCTGAATCTTAATGCAATTGCAATAGGGCTTGGGCTTGAAAACATTGAGTATGAGCCAGAGCAGTTTCCAGGACTTGTTTACAGACTGCGAGATCCCAGAGTTGTTGTGCTGATTTTTGGATCTGGAAAAATGGTTGTAACTGGTGGTAAGAATCCTGAAGATGCAAGAAAGGCTGTTGAAAGAATTTCAGAAGAGCTAACAGCTTTAGGACTTATGTAGCCAATACATGTCATGACCTGGTCTGATTGTGTATTTTTTGTCGGGAGAGTATCCCTTCTCCTCAACAAAGTTGAGATAGTTTTCTGATGTTACAACAACGTCGAATCCGTCATAGTAGGTGCTGGAGAAAGCAACGCCTTTGTCTCTCAGATACCATGGAAGTGGCCAGTAATCGTTTTCTGGCTCGAAGACAAGAACGCTGCCATTGAATTCTGAAATTCTCTTTGCCAAAACCTCTACATCCTTCTGAGCTTGTATGTATATAAGATCATGTTCTGTGTTGGTGCTGTCCACGTATGTCAGATAAAAAGCCACTCCAGCTGTTGCAAGAAGTAAGGCTGAGAAAATAGCAATTGCAGGCTTTCTTGTAAGGTACCCAGCATAAAAACTGCCAAAAAACGCCATTGGGGAAACAAGATGAACCAAAAGCCAAGGAACCTTGTGACTGAAAACATGGTAGATTAAAAGTGCAGTTATGAGCCAGTAAAAGGCAAACAACTCTATCTCGGTTACCTCCTTACCTCTAGTCCTTCGTATAAACTCCGGAATTCCTGCAAGTGTTATTCCAAGGGTTAAAAACTCGTATTCCGATATCATCTTCCCGTAATAGTAGATTGGCTTCCAGTGATCGTTTTGTCTGTGCATTGAAAACCAGTGGGAAAAAGAATCGATTGTTGCTCTCTTTAAACCACTCAAATCGGAAAAACCAGTTGTGTAGAGAGACGAAAAGATAAGAAAGGCAATTAGCACAGCTGGAATGAAGTGCTTCAAGAAGGTTTTGTCAATTTTAAATTCTCGCTCATGTGCAATTCTAAGCAGGATGAATGAGACAATTGTTCCCAGATAAAGGTAGCCGTTCTCCTTCGATGTTACCATTATCGCTGAGAATATTACTCCTAGGTAAATGTATTTTGGATCTCTATCTTCTCTGTAGGAAAAGTAGCTGTAAACCACTATTATGAAGGAAGAGAGCACAATCAAATCGTTTCTTAGGTATCTTGAGTAATACAGTATTGAGGGAGAGAGGAGCATTATCAAAGCAAATATGTGGGAGTTTCTATTAAATCTGTAGAACTTGAGGGCAAAGATTACACCCAGTATTGAGAAGACTGCTGGAACAATTCTTGCGGTGAACTTTGAATCCCCAAAGACGGAGAAAACGAATGCTGTGGAGAAATAAAGGAATGGTCCATGATATGCTGGGTCGTAGCTGTAAGTTTTATCTTTCATCAGTATGTAGCTCAGATAACCGTGAATGCTCTCATCATGATCCATCGGTCTTGCATCAACTGCATAGAATCGAAGCAAAATTGCAATTATTGCTAAAACAATCAGCAGCTTTTTCATTGAACTGAGTGGTTGTGGAGGATAAAAAAGATTTGCCATTAAAATTCTCACTCTTTTGATGTATACCTGCCCCTCATCTGGATTTCCCTGAATCTTTCAACCACCTGCTTGTATTTATCATAGCTGCTGTATCCCTCAATAAATGCATTCCAAAGGCTTTCCCATTGATCAAACTCAGCTTTCAATGCCTCGTAGAAAACGTGGATGTCCACACCCTTCGCCTCCAATCTTTCATCATGGAAAGAAAGACCGAAGTCTATGAAGAATATTTTTCCGTCCTTGTATATCATGTTCTTTGGTGTAAGATCTCCATGAATTATTCCTGCCGAGTGAAGTTTGGCAACCTCCTTTCCAATTTTTCTGCATATCTCTTCGTCTATAATGTCTTTCACCAATTCTCCATCAATTCTCTCCATTACTATGGTTGTGTCAAACACGTCAAGTATTATGGGTGTAGGTACTCCAACCTTTCTTGCCATAGATATTATCTTTGCTTCACTTGCAGTCCTCTTAGCCCTTATCAGTCTGTCAAGCTCCTTTACTCTGTATTTCTTTGCTCTCCTTACCTTCTCAACCTTGTCCTCGTAAATCTTAACAACAGCTTCCCCACCTATAAAGGTTTTCACCACCCTATTTCTACCTCCTCTATTCTGAAATCGGGATTGATGTAGGAATCCTCAACTCTAGTCTCCATACCATGCTTGTACATCAGAATTGCTGTGTATGCAATCATTGCGCCATTGTCACCCATGTATCTCTTTTCTGGAGCATAAAAACTGGCATTTCTCTCCTCGCACATAATTTTGAGCATCTCCTGAAGCCTCATGTTAGCTCCAACACCGCCTACAAGCAAGCACTACTCCAGATCAAGATAAGCCATTGCTCTTTCTGTTACCTCTGTCAGCATAGAAAAGGCTGTTTCCTGAAAGCTGAAAGCAACGTCCTCCTTGCTGTATCCATTCTCAACAAGCTTCATTGCATGGGTAACAAGACCGCTAAATGAGAAGTCCATCCCTTTAACAGAGTAAGGCATCTCAATGTACCTCCTTCCCTTTCTCGCAAGCTTCTCAATTTTTGGACCACCTGGATGCTGTAAGCCGAGAAATCTTGCAAACTTGTCTATTGCATTCCCAACGCCAATGTCAAGGGTCTCACCAAAAACTCTGTATCTACTTCCTCTCCTAGCAATAATCTGGCTGTTTCCTCCACTAACATAGAGTGTAACAGGGTTCTCTGCATCTGTAAGCCACTTTCCTATCTCTACATGGGCGAGACAGTGGTTAACACCAACAAGAGGCTTTTCAAGACTCAATGCAAGGGTTCTTGCAACTGTTGCACCTATCCTCAAACACGGACCCATTCCGGGTCCTTGGGAAAAGGATATTATGTCTATCTCATCTGGGGAAATTCTTTTAAAAACGTTTCTTAAAACCTTCTCGGCAATTTCTGAATGATGCTGAGCAGCTTCTCTGGGATGTATACCTCCCTCTCTTGGCTGATAGGCTTTCTCCTCGACTAGGATTACCTCATTCTCATCAACCACTCCAATACTGAAGTTCCATGCTGTGCTTTCAATTCCGAGGGATATCATCTCTTGAATTCTGTGTATCCGCACTTACCACAGGTCCTTCTGTCTTTGTGTTCTGCAAGAAAAACTCCCTCACCACATCTCGGGCAGAACTTCCTCTTTCTAACCACTTTTTCGCCCTTTATTTCATAGAGCCTTGAAACCAGCACCTCTCCCTTTCTTTCCTTTGCCATCAATCCTCACCCTCTTTCTTCTCTTCAAAGTTTCTCCTCAATACATAATCCTCCTCAATAGCTCTCATGTCTTCCGGAGTATCGTAGATGAGAGCATAACCTCTAGCCTCCGTTTTTCCAAATTCAGGCTTCATCCATCTTATCACAAGCCTGTCAAGTGTTGCATTCAAAAGCCCTGAGAGCTTCTCTCTAACATCCTTTCTTGAAGGGGTAAATCCACTATCCCCATATCTAACTCTGAAGTAAATCTCTTTCCGTCTTAGCAAAGGATTATCCCTCTGCTTCTCAATCAAAAGTTCCATCACTCCTCACCTCCAATTAGCATCCTTTTCACATTACTTTCTCCAACTTCTTCCATCTCTTTGATTATCCTCGCTATTAGAAGTTTGTCATCGCTATTTACAATGTAGACGGCAATCCCTCTAGAGGGCACACCATAAAGCACAACACTGCCGTCTGGGAGTAGTAAAGACAGAGGTAATGCGGACATGTCTTCCTCCCCGTCAACAATTATGCAAGTTCTTCCAGCTTTTATGCCTTCCATAAGGGCATTTACAAGAGCCTCTGTTATGTGCCCCTGTGGATTCTCAACCCTGATAATTCTGTAGTTGCCGAGATGCTTCAAAAGCTCTGAGGTAACATCATTTTCAAGAGCTCTTCTTTCAGTTTTGAAGTCCACCACCACCAAATCAGGATATATTCCGGCTTGGAAGGAGTAAAGGGAGACCAGATCTCCAATGGTAGCAAGGAAAACAGCATTCTTCAATTCCCTTATCTTTTTTATAACTCCTGCCCCTCTGCCAGTATATAGTTTTCCGTGGGGTTTTGAAAGTCTGTCTCTTTGCTCCAATCTTACCCTCAGCATCTCAGCTCACTATCAATGCGTATTTTCCTGCATACCTCACTCCCAGTTTCTTTGCAACCTCGCTTTTCTCAGGATCAACAATAACGACATAGCCATGCCACTCCTTTGTGAATTCGGTGCTTCCACAAACCTTGCACACCTTTGGCTCCTCTGTTATGTATCTGCATTTCTTGCAGGCATATTCAACCATTTCCCTCACTCTCCAACCTTTTCTTCTCCTCCTCTATCCATTTTATTGCTCCAAGCCATGGCTGTCTCATTGTGAGACCTATTTTGCTTTTTTCAGGTTCTTTTTCCTTTAATGAGAGAGCAACAATTCTTGCCCTTACAACATCTCCTTCTTCAATTGTTCTTTTTGTCTCCTTGCCAATCAGCCTCTTGTTTTTTTCATCAAAGTTGAGGTAATCGTCTGTTATCTGGCTCATGTGTAGAAGTGCATCCATTGGACCTAGAGAAACAAATGCACCGAATTCAACAACCTCATTAACTATACCCTCCACAACTTCTTGCATTAGTGGTTTGAAGCTGAGTGCATTGAAAACAACATCGAAGTAAACGCCACCATCTCCTGCTATTATCTTCCCTTCTCCTATTTCCTCAACACTTTCAATTCCCACTATCATTCCATATTCCTTATCTAGCTTACCTTCAAAGTTCTCCCAAAGCAGTTTTTCAATTATCTTTTCAACATCCTCGCCAAGCATTTCAGGAGGAACTCTCACAGTATCTCTAACCTTTATTCTTGCATACATCAGCATCACCAGAATATGATGGGCTGAAAGCTTTCTGAGCTTATAAATTTAATCCCTTCCTATAGAGGTGCTTGATTAAAGCATCTGAAAACAGAATTTTAACATTACAACAAAATCCTAAAAAATTTATATCCATACGAACCTTTTGGGCTGGAATGAGAATTGTGATGAAGTTTGGTGGAGCAAGCGTGAAAGATGGGAAGAGCATTCTTCATTGTGCCAGACTAGTGAAAAAATTTTGGAAGGACAATGAGGTGGTTGTTGTAATATCAGCCATGGCTGGAGTTACGGATTCACTGGTTCACGCATCAAAGAAATGCTGTAATGACCCATCTCCCGGATTCATAAAGCTGTTCATTGCAGAAATGACAAAAAGACATTATGAGGCTGTTAATGATGCTGTGAGAAATGAGGAGATAAAGTCAAAAGTCCATTCAAAAATAGACAAGCTTCTTGATGAGCTCGAGAAGGTCCTTCTTGGGATAAGCTATCTTGGTGAACTAACGCCCAGAAGCTCTGATTACATTCTTTCCTTTGGAGAGAGACTTGCAGCTCCTATATTCTCCGCTTCTCTCCTCTCAATGGGTGTTGACAGTTTGTCGCTTGAAGGTGGTGATGCTGGAATAATAACAGACGAGAACTATGGAAGAGCAAAACCTCTTGCAGAAGTTTATGGAACTATAAAGAGCAGGATAGAGCCCTTGATCACCATAAAAAAGTCAATACCAGTTGTGACAGGATTCATTGGGGTGACTAAGAATGGCAACATTACAACTTTGGGAAGGGGAGGGAGCGATCTCACAGCAACGCTGATAGCATCTGCATTGAATGCAGATGAGGTGTGGCTCTGGAAGGAAGTGGATGGTGTGATGACAACGGATCCAAAAATAGTTCCAGAGGCTAGATTGATACCTGAGATAAGCTATCAGGAGGCTATGGAGCTTTCCTACTTCGGTGCGAAAATTCTACACCCGAAAGCTCTTGAGCCGGTTATGAGAAAGAGAATTCCAGTCAGAATTAAGAATACTTTTAATCCTGAGAGCAGGGGTACTGTTATAAAGGAGGGCATAACCTCAACAAAGGATATAGTAAAGGCATTGAGTCTGATTGAGAGGGTTGCAATAATAAACATAAGTGGTGCAGGATTTGATTTTGCCGAGATAATGTCTGAGGTTTTTGAAAGACTTGCAGAAAACAAGGTTCATGTCATAATGGTTGCTCAGAGCTCATCAGAACTGAATCTTTCTGTTGTTGTCGATGAATCTGATGTTGGAAAGGCTATGAAGGCACTAGAAAGCATAACAAACGGAATGGGGAGCGTTACATGCATAAGGGATGTTGCGGTGATTAGTGCCGTTGGTGCGGGAATGGCTGGGACACCTGGAGTTGCAGGCAGGATCTTCTCGGCTTTAGGCAAAAACAGGATAAATGTTGTCATGATAAGCCAGAGTTGCAGTGAATACAACGTTAGCTTCGTTGTTAAGAGAGATGAAGGAGCGAAGGCTGTTAGGGTTCTTCACAAAGAGTTTGAACTGGGCTGAGTTATTTACTTTCAACCCAAGCCAAAAATATTTATTTCTTCCTTCTCTTGATTCAGGATGAGGTTTCTTGCCTCATGGGTTTTCAGGTGTCCATTTTGGGTTTATTTTCAGCAGAAGTATCCAGAATGCAATTTGGTAAGCAGAAGGAATTTTGAAAGAGGAAAAATTGCCGAAAAAGAGTTTGAGAAATTTCTGAAGAAAAGAAGGATAAGATACAGCTATCAGAAACACCTGAGCCTTGTTACGAGAAATTACTCTATCTCTGGGAGAGCTGACTTCATAACGTCTGAAAGAGTTTATGAGATCAAGAGTGTTAGAAGGTTCAAAAAGCCAAACAAAAACTGGATCGGTCAGCTAAACCTTTATCTGGCTATGAGCGGAAAAAGAAAAGGATCTATAGTCCAATACAATGGAATTGAGTTTAAGGAGAAAAGGATAAGCTATTCGGAAGAGTTGCTTGAAGAGAGCTTGGAGTACTTTGAAAGAATTCTCTCAGGAAAAATTTCAAGAGAATACAGCAACTGCAGTTCCTGCATTTTTGCATTCATTTGCTTGAGGTGAAGAGAAATTCTGCATGTTTGTCTGGGATAACTGGAGGCATTTTCTTTTTCCCCTCAAAGACTTCTTTATCAACATACAAAGCACAGTAGCATCTACCATAATCTTTTATGTCTTCTTCTGCATATACACAAGGGCATACAATTCTCCTGTCTATCTCTTTTTTCCCAACAACAATCCTGCATGGACAGTAAGCAAGTCCGTATCTTTCCCTGTTTTTCAAGAGACCTTTTGCAAGCTCCATAAGGATTTCGCTGTCTGGATTAAGTTTCCATCCCCTTCTTTCTGCAACCTTTTCAAGAATCTTTATGTATTCCTCAGCCCTCATCCTTCATCTCCTCCACAAGTCTTTCCAGCTTTTCCTCGTCAAACCCAACAACAACCGTGTTTCTGTGCACGACCACAGGAACAGCGTAAACTCCTGCATAGCTGTAAATCTCTTTCATTGCCATCTCCTTTTTCTCCAGATCGAGCTCATCAAGGAAAATGACTTCCGGTTTTATCCCCTTTTCTTCAAAAAATTTCAGGGTTTTCTTGCAGTATGGGCAAGTTGTAAGGGCATAGACTTTAACCATGCTGCCTTTCAATGCTTATACAATAAATAGTTTCTGTTCTTGTCCTTAAAAAAGAAAACTTTTAAATAGACTTCTCAGGACATTATTAATAGTGATAAATAATGTCCGGGATATATCCTCCTAAGGAGTTTGTTAAACAGGCTAACTTCAGAGATCCCGCAATTTATTCAAGGGCTTATGAAAATTGGGTGGAATTCTGGGAGAACTTCGCAACAGAACTGGAATGGTATGAGCCTTGGGAGAAGTTTCTTGATGATTCAAAGGCTCCATACTACAGGTTTTTTGTAGGAGGAAAGATAAACGCATGCTATAATTGCGTTGACAGACATTCTGAAATGAGAAACAAATCTGCACTAATATGGGAGGGAGAAAACGGAGAGAGTAAGAGTTTAACCTACTATCAGCTTTACAGAGAGGTCAATGCACTTGCAAGAGGTTTGAAAGAACTGGGAATAGAGAGAGGATCGAGAGTTGCGCTTTACATGCCAAACATACCTGAGGCGGTTGTGGCTATGCTGGCATGTGCGAGAATTGGAGCGATACATGTTTTCATATTCGAAGGCTTCAGTGCAAGATCTGCTGAATACAGAATAAGGGACAGCAGGGCTGAGTATCTGATAACGGCAGACGGATATTACAGGAGAGGAAAACTGATAAACCTCAAAGAGAAGGCTGATAAGGCTATTGAGAGTTACAAAGGAATAAAGAAGGTTGTGGTAGTTGAAAGAGCGGGGAATGAGATTGAATTTGATGAGAAAAGAGATGTTTTGTACAGTGATGTTGTTGAAAGGGGCAAGGTAGATCCAGAGATAGTTGATTCAAATCATCCCCTTTTTATTATGTATACAAGCGGATCTACTGCTGAGCCAAAGGGAATGGTTCACTCAACAGGAGGTTACCTCGTTCACGTTTATGCAACATCAAAGCTCGTTCTCGATCTCAAGCCTGATGACATAATATGGACAACAGCAAGCCTCGGATGGATTACCGGACATAGCTACGGTGTTTACGGACCTCTTTCTGTAGGTTCAACTCTCCTTCTTTATGAAGGTGCTCCGGATTATCCTGAGAAGTGCAGAACTTTCGAGATAATAGAGAAGTACGGTGTTACAATTTTCTACACCGTCCCGACACTTGTGAGAATGATCTCTGGATGCGATCCCTCTCTCTACGATTTAAGCTCGGTAAGGCTTATAGGAACTGTTGGAGAGCCGATAGAACCTGAAACATGGTTATGGCTTTACAAAGATGTTGGAAGAGAGAGAGTTCCTGTTGTCAACACTTGGTGGCAAACAGAGACCGGTGGACACGTTATCTCCCAGCTTCCGGCATTAACTCCCATGAAGCCAGCATCTGTTGGCAAGGCTCTTCCAGGTTTTGAGATCGCGATAATCGATGATGGAGGTAAGCCCGTGAAACCCTTTGAAATTGGTCATCTTGTCATCAAGAGACCCTATCCTGGAATGATGCTTGAGATAAATGGAGATCCAAGGAGCTACATTCAGTTTTACTGGAGCAAGTTTGGAAAGAGGATTTACTTCACCGCTGATTCAGCCTTCATGGATGAGGAGGGACACGTTTGGGTTGTTGGTAGGAGTGATGATGTTCTGAACATAAGCGGACACAGGATTTCGCTGATTGAAATTGAACATACAGTTATGGGTGTGAAGGAAGTTAAGGAGGTTTCTGCTGTTGCACTTCCTGACAGGGTGAAGGGAAGTGTTATAGGCTTGTTTGTTGTTTCAGAAAACCCTTCTGAAAAGACTGGAATGAGGATTATCGAGGAAATAGAACAAAACATAGGAAAGATTGCAAAGCCCGGACTGATAGTCTTTCTGCCTGAACTGCCAAAATCAAGTGGGAAGGTTATCAAGGGAGCGATATACGATGCTGTTGTGAACAAAAAGAAATCTGAGCATCTTTCAAATCCAGAGGTTGTAGAAAGTCTGACAAAGCTGAAGGCTAGTGAGAGGGGAATTGTTGTTCTATGAAAAATCCTGACAAAGATTTTTAATGTTTTGGGATTTAAAGAAAATTGGGTGATGGCATGGTTAGCGATGAATTGAAAAGCCTCTTGAACAAGGCGCTTGCCAGAGAGATGCAGGTCTCGATACAATACCTCTGGCAGCACGTCTTGGCTAAAGGCTTTGAGGGGGAAATCATAAAGGCAAGGTTGAGGCAGATTGCGCTTACAGAGATGAGGCACGGGGAGATGATAGCTGAAAGACTAACGTATCTTGGAGGTTATCCAACTACCCAGCCTGCTGAAATCACAATAGGTGAGACTCCAAGAGAAATGATCGAGATAGACAAGAAAGCTGAGGAAGAGGCTATTGAGCTTTACAGGAAAATAATAAAGGTTGCAATGGATGAGGGAGATTACACAACTGCTAAGCTCTTCGAAGAAATTCTGAGAGATGAGGAAGCTCATCACGATTATTTCAGCTCAGTGCTAGGGTGAGCATAATTTTTCCGACTTCTAATTTTTTAGGGCATTTGAGAGGATATAATCGATGTCAAGCCTTTTCTCAACAATCTTTGCAAACTCATCCAAGGGATTTTGTTTACCTGCAAACTTTCTTCCTACAAACCTGTAAAACTCTTTAAGAACATTTTCGTTGAAAAATAAACCGTGCAGGTAAGTTCCCCAAACAAGCCCATCCTCGCTTTTACCGCCATCATCCTCAAAAACCGGATGTTTAGCTTTTGTTTTTCCCATGTGTATCTCATATCCCCTAACCCTTTCTCCTCTGATCCTTTCCAGAATTGCAACTCTCTCGGTCAGCTTTTTTTCAGTCTGAATTGTGGTTTTCCTGTATTCTGAGAACTCAGTTACAGCATCAATCAATCCAAGCCCCTTCACTTTAACATTTCCGGTCTCAACACCTCTGTCTATTATCTCCCTTCCCAGCATCTGGAAACCTCCGCATATTCCTACAACAGGCTTTTCTCTTGAAAATCTTAT
>WAJY01000169.1 GCA_015523645.1 Geoglobus sp.
AAAAGGAAATGAGATTTGTGGGAAGGTTGTTTACATTGACAGATTTGGCAATGTTGTAACAAACATTAGAGAGGAGATTGTATCCGGTCTTGCCCCCAAAAAATTTATTCTGGGAAGTTTGGAGATGCCCTTTGTGAGGAAGTATGAAGACGTTGATGTTGGAGAACCACTCTGCCTTATAGGAAGCTTTAACACACTTGAACTGAGTGTAAGAAATGGTAATTTCGCCAGAAAATTTAATCTCATGCATGGTGATCTCAGGCTGAGGTGGAAATGATGAATGACAGATTTGGAGAGAGAGTGTTCTCAAAGCTTGTAGAGTCTATAAACAGGCATCTTCCCCAGAAAAGGCAGAGTCTAAAAGCTCTTCTTGAAATGGATGATCCGGTTATAAAGGCAAGGGATGGTGGTGAGTATGTAGTTGAGAGAAGGGAACTTGAGTTCATCTCAGAAAATTTGGAGCAGGAGGAGTGGGAGAGGTTCTTTATACCGATTATACTTGAAATGACAGCCTTAGGAAATGAATATGTTGTTTATGTTAGGGATATGAGGCATGCAAGGTTTATCGAAAGAGTTTTCGGATTCGACAGGTATGTTGGAAATTCCATGCTCCTCTACACATACGAGATGGAAGAGATAAGGAAGAAGCTTAGAACAGCAAGTCAGGTGATGTTCAGAATTTGATCATCAATTGAAAATAAATTTAAGTTTCCATACCATCAATAAACATTATGGCGAATGATGCTTTCTCATTCGGGGGCATATTCTGGCTGATACTATTTCTCTATCTTATCTTCATGCCACAGATAAGACAGCAGATGCTTTTTAATTCAAGGAAGAGACTGATGGAGAAAATCGGGGAGATGAGGGGGAGCAATGTAATTACAATGATTCACAGACAGGAAAGCATAGGTTTTCTTGGCATTCCGATTTACAGATTCATTGACATTGATGATTCTGAGAAGGTTCTGAGAGCAATAAGAGCCACTCCCAAGGATAAGCCAATAGATCTGATAATCCACACACCTGGCGGATTGGTTCTTGCTGCTACGCAGATAGCAAAGGCTTTGCATGATCATCCTGCAAAAACCACGGTTATAGTTCCCCATTATGCAATGAGTGGAGGAACTTTGATCGCTCTTGCCTCGGACGAGATAATAATGGACCCTCATGCCGTCTTAGGACCTGTTGATCCCCAGATAATGAACTATCCCGCTCCATCGATAATCAGAGCTGTTGAGAAAAAGGAACTTAAGGATGTTGATGATCAAACGCTTATAATGGCTGATGTAGCTGAAAAAGCCATAGCTCAAGTCAGAGATTTTGTTTATAGCCTTTTAAAAGAGAAAATTGGGGAAGAGAAGGCAAGGGAGGTTGCTGAAATTCTTACAAAGGGTAAATGGACCCATGATTTTCCAATAACGGTGGACATTCTTAAAGGATTTGGACTGAACGTTTCAACAGATGTCCCTCAGGAAGTTTATGAGTTGATGGATCTCTATCCACAGCCCATGATGCAGAGACACCCTGGAGTTGAGTTTGTTCCATCTCCAGAGCAAAAAAGGAAGTCACCCTGATCAAAATTTTTCCTGAGAAAAAGTTTAATCTCCATTGATGGTTATTTGCAGCATGGTTAGGGTCAAGCTCTTTGCCAATTTCCGAGAGATAGTTGGAGAAAAAGAGCTTCTAATAGAAGCCGAGAATCTTGAATCTCTCTTAAAAATACTCTCAGAAAGATATTCAGGCTTTAAGGATCTTCTTAATTACGCGATAATCATGGTGAATGGCAGGAGAGTTGGAGATAGGAAGGTTGACCTGAGCAATGATGACATTGTGGCAATCTTTCCTCCTGTGAGTGGTGGTTGAAATGCTTTTTGAAACCTTAATGAGTGTAAAGACAGCCAGAAAGAAGTTTACAGAGGCTGTCAAAAAAACATTCAAGCCTGAAGCAGAGTTGGTCGATCTTGAAAAAGCCCATCTTAGAGTTCTCGCAGAAGACTTGCATTCAGAAATAGACATACCCCATTACAACAGAGCAGCAATGGATGGCTATGCTGTAAGAAGCCAGGATGTTGCGATGGCTGGCAGAAACAATCCTGTTGTTTTGAGAAAGGGAAAGGAAGCTCTGTGGGTTCATACTGGAGACTCTGTCCCTTCTGGCTACGATGCTGTTGTCAAGGTTGAGGATACTGAGGACTTTGGAGAGTATGTTGCCATCTACAAATCTGTTGGAAAGCTGGAAAACATGGGAATTGCCGGAGAGGATGTAAGGAGGGGGGATGTTATTGTTGAAAGGGGAACATTGCTTAGAGCCCACCATCTTGCACTGATAAGGTCAGCAGGCATTGAAGAGATTATGGTTTACAGAAAGCCTAGAATTCTGGTTGTTCCTACAGGCGATGAACTTCTAAAACCTGGTGAAAAACTTATTGAGGGGAAGGTTTATGAGAGCAACGGAATAATGGTATCCTCCTATCTCAGGGAATGGGGTGCTGACGTTGATGTCTCTGAGATAATCCCTGACAATCCCTCAGACATTAAAAGAACTCTGGAAAATGCTGAGAGGTATGACATGATTGTTACAACAGGTGGAACATCTGTTGGGAAGAGAGATGTGATTTATGGAGTTTTAAAAGAGATCGGGGAGTTGATTTTCAGAGGTGTCTCACTAAGACCCGGAAAGCCAACAGTCTCTGCAATTGTTAATGAAAAGCCTTTATTAGCCCTTCCCGGATTTCCGGCTGCTTGTGCTGCCTCTGCATACACCTTTTTGAAGCCAGCCTTAAAGCATGTCTTCAACCAGAATGATGAGGTGTCTTTCAATGCAATTTTGACTGAAAAAATTTATTCCAAGCCCGGATTTACGAGTTTTGTTAGATTGAAGGTGGATTATCAATCCATGGAAGCAACACCCATTTCAAGCTATGGCTCCGGGATTTTAACCAGTGTTACCAAGGCAAATTGCTACACTTATGTTGATGAGGACATCGAATTTGTGGAGAGGGGTGAAGAAATAAGAGTTTTCCCTCTCTGACAGCTAGCTATTAAAAAAGAAAATCCTTAAATATCCTACAACTCACGCATCAGTTGAAACCTCAGTTTCATCTATTATGGGGTGAGATAACATGGAAAAAACAGAGATCCTTAGGAAAATAAAGGAAACTGAGCAGAAAATTGAAGAGGAGATTAGAAGTGCGGAGGAGGAAAAGAAGAGGAAAATTTTTTCGGCGAAGGAAGAGGCAAGAATGATTCTTGAGGACGCCAACAAAGAGGCTGAAAGAATAAAGAAGGAGATTCTTGAGAAGGCTAGGAGTGAGATTGAGAGGGAGAAGAATAGGATAAGGGAGGAGAGATATGCTCAAATAAACAAGACGATCGCTCGAGGAGAATCTAAGATCGATGCGGTTGTGGAGGAACTTTATGCAGAGTTTGTGAGGTCGATTGAGAATGTTTGAACCTGTCAAAATGACTAAGGTATCGGTAGTAGGTCCAAAGGAGTATTTGGATGAAGTATCCGGCATTCTCTACAGGCTGAACAGCCTTCACATAGAAGATTACAGGGAAGAAGATGAGTATTTCAGAATTGGGGAACCTCTTGAAAGGGCATCGAGGCTATCGAGATTTCTTGTCTCGGTTAGATCGATTCTTTCCCAGACTAAGGTAGATTCTGCTTATCAGCCAAGAAGAATCTTCAGCGTTAAAGAATTGGATGCCCAGCTTGAGTCGAAGGTGTCTGAGCTGGAAAGAAACATAAATGAGAGGTTGAACAGGATAAAGGAGATTGAGGAAAAATTGAGGAAGATGGGTGAAGAAAGAAAGAACATAATCCCGTTGATGTCCCTCAAAATTCCTCCTGATCTGCTTAAAGGTTACAAGCATCTGAAGGTTTTTGTAGGCTTTGTTAGGGACAATCCGTTTGAGAGGATAGTTGAGATAACGAAGGATTTTGAGATCTTCATCTCAGAGTATAATTCTGAATATGTGTGTGCCATCTTTGTTAAGAGCGAGTTTGGAGATGAGGTTTTCAGAATTCTTCAAGAGTTTGCATTCAGGGAAATAACAGTTCCTGAGATAGAGGTTGGATATCGGGAAAGGCTAAAGGAAATTGATGAAGAGGAGAACGAGTTGAAGAGAGAGCTTGAGGAGCTTAGAGAGGAAATTAGAAGATTTGAGGAGGAGAACCTTGATCTTCTTCTCGCGCTAGAGGAACATCTGAGTATAGAGCTTGAAAAAAGTGAACTTCCCTTGAGGGCTGCAACGTCCGAGTATGCCTTTGTTCTTGTTGGGTACATCCCAGAGGGATCGTATGATGATTTTGTCAGCAGCATAAGGGAGAAAACCAATGGAAAAGTTGTAGCTTTAAGAATAAATGACAAGGACTGGAATCCACCGACCTTTTTGAAAAATCCAGCCATAGCAAAACCATTCGAACTTCTGACAAAAACATATGCTGTGCCAAAGTATACAGAGGTAGACCCGACGATAATCATGACCATATTTTTCCCGCTGTTTTTCGGTTTCATGCTCGGTGACATTGGTTATGGGGCTGTTGTTCTTGCTTTAGGTCTTTATCTCTCCACAAAGTTCAAAACTGAAGGATGGCAGGCTTTATTGAAGGTTTTGAACTATTCAGCGATCTCCACAATTGTTTTCGGTTTTATTTACGGAGAGTTCTTTGGATTTGAGCTCTTTGGGCATGAAACCATGTTTGCAAGCATATTTGGGCATGAAAACAGCATAGCTGAATTCTTCTCAAGTTTGCGTCCACTATCCAACAGACTTCATGATGCTCCCAAGCTTTTAGTGCTAACAATCGCAATTGGAATTTTGCACATGGGAATGGGTTACGTTTTCGGGATAAGGAATGTTATCAGGGAGCATGGGTTGAGACATGCTATAGAAGAAAAGCTCAACTGGTTGATGGCTCTTGTGAGCATAGCCCTCATTATAACAGGGTTTATAATAAACAACGTATCAGGAAAGCCTGTTTTTGCCATAAATGCTGCTTACATACTTTCAATCCCATTCATAATCCTATGGGCAGCTTTGACAATAATCGGAGAAGGTCCGATGTTTCTCATTGAATATTTAACATTGCTCAGCAACACCATAAGCTATGCAAGGCTTTTGGCTGTAGGATTAGCCAGCGTTGGCTTTGCCGTGGCTTTCAATTACATGGCTTTTCAGATGCTCTGGCCTTCTGGGATTGTGGGTGTAATAGCAGCCATCATAGTCTTCATCATAGGTCATTTCATCAACATACTGCTTGGTATTCTAGATCCCGGATTGCAGAGTCTTCGATTGCATTATGTGGAGTTTTTTGTAAAGTTTTTTGAGGGAGGAGGTAGGCTGTATAGTCCGTTTGGGAGGAGGAGAAGGTATACAAAAGAAGATTGAAGGAGGTGTTGTGAATGCCAGTAGAAGGTATGGTCGCGGTTGGAGCCGGTTTGGCTGTGGGTCTGGCAGGAATTGGTGCTGGATTGGGTGAGCAGGGAATTGGTGCTGCTGCAGTAGGAGCGATGGCTGAAGATCCCGAGTTCTTTGGAAGAGGTTTGTTGATGACCGTTATTCCCGAAACAATTGTTATCTTCGGCTTGGTCGTGTCATTCCTGCTGATGTTCATGTGATCTTTCCCCATTTTTAAGAGGGATCAAAATGCCACTGGAGCCAATAATCGAGGAGATACTCAGAAAAGGACATCAACAAGTTTCAGAGATAAGAAATTCTGCTGAGGAGGAAGCTGAGAGGATAATTTCAGAGGCAAAAGAAAAGGCAAAGGAGATTCTGAGAGAGGCTAGGGAATCAGCGGAGAGAGATGCTGACAGACTGAGAAGACAGGAGATATCAAGTTTAAACTTGGAGATCAAAAAGGAGGAGCTTGCGAGGAAGAGGGAGATTGTTGAAAGGGTATATGCATCTCTAGTCGAAAAGATAAAAAATTTGAGCAACTCTGAGAGGGAAAGGCTGCTGAAACCCCTGCTAAAAAAGTATGAAAGCCAAGATTATGTTGTTTACTCTAATAAGAAGGATGAGGAGATCGTTAAAAAACTGACAAAGATGGAATACGGTGGAAACATCGATTGTATAGGAGGTGTAATACTCGAAAGCAAGAATGGGGACTTCAGGGTAAATTTGCTGTTTGAAACACTCTTAGAGGAATTTTATGAGGCTAGGATGAAGGATGTTTATGAGAAGCTATTTGGGTGATTGGCAATGATCTCAAAGATAATAAGGAGAACAAAGATCTCAGAATGGGCTTATATAGTTGCAAGAGTAAAGGTGATGAGAAGGAAGCTCATTCCGAGGGATGAGTATGCAAAACTCCTCAACATGGATTTGCATGAGATTGCAAGATATCTGGAGGAAACAGAATACAAGAAAGAAATTGACGAGCTTGCTTACAGATACTCAGGAGTGGATTTGATAGATCACGCCTTATCGCTGAATCTTTCAAGAACTTACACGAAGCTTATAAACATATCCAAGGGTCTCTCAAAAGACCTCATTGTCCTTTACCTCAGAAAATGGGATTTTTGGAACATAAAGAACATTTTGAGGGGAAAGATGTTTGGGTTTTCCAATGATGAGATAGAGGCAACGCTCGTTCCAGCAGGAGAGTTTGATGAGGACTTCTTCAAGTCTCTCCTTGCAAAGGAAAGCATTGAGGAAATAGTGGATGCCTTCAAGGGAAAGCCGTTCTACCCAATACTGCAAAAGCTCGTTCATGGGGAGAAGCTCTCAAATGTCGAGGATGAACTTGACAAGTTCTACTACACTTCAATAGCCAGTCTCTCTGCAGAGAGCATTGACATGAAGTACTTCATAGATTTTGTAAGAATGGAGATAGATATTGTGAACATGAAGACGATAATAAGATTGAAAAAAGAGGGAATCAGCCCAGAAGAGATAATGTCAAAGATAATACCATATGGATATCAGCTTAGCGAAGAAGAGGCAAGAAAACTTTCTGCAATGGATCTTGAGGAGTTTTACAAGGCTATAGAGGGATACTGGTTTATCGATCATCTCAAAGAGGCAATAATGACACAGCCAATTTCCAAGATAGAAAATGCTTTAACAAAGGTTTGGGCTGAGAGAATGATAAAAAAGTCGAGCAATTATCCACTGTCGATTCTTCCGGTTTTGGCATACATACTTCTTAAAAAGATTGAAATCGATAACCTGAGGATAATAGCCAGAGGAAAGGCAAGTGAAATGAGTGTTGATGAAATAAGGGAGCAGCTGGTGATAGTATGAAGAAACTTGCAGTTGTTGGTGACCCAGATTTTAATCTGGGATTCAGGCTTGCTGGTGTCAGGGATATATTTGACGTTACAAGTGATGAGGAGCTTGTTAAAACAGTTGAGGAGATTTTTGGAAGGAAGGATATTGGAGTTGTGGTGGTTAAGCATGAACTGTTGAAACGCTTACCGGTTGCCCTAAAAAGGGCAGTTGATGAAAGTGTTGAACCCACCTTTGTTGCTTTAGGAGAGGAAGGTGGAGTTGAGGAGATTAGGGAAAAGATAAGAAAGGCAATAGGTGTTGACCTATGGTAGAGGAGTTAATTGGAAAGGTTTATCGTGTATCAGGACCGCTTGTGGTTTCAGAGGGATTGAAGGCGAGAATGTATGACGTTTGCAGGGTTGGAGATGAGGGACTGATGGGAGAAGTTGTTGGCTTGGTTGGGGAAAAAGCACTGATCCAGGTTTATGAAGACACTTCCGGCATAAAACCGGGAGACAGGATCGAGAACACGGGAATGCCTTTAAGTGTGGAGCTTGGTCCCGGATTGCTCAAGTCCATCTATGACGGAGTTCAGAGACCGCTTCCAGCTTTAAAGGATGCAAGCGGAGACTTTATAGCAAGGGGAATTGAAGCCCCTGCTTTGGATAGGAGCAAGAAATGGGAATTCAAGCCTATTGTAAAAAAGGGAGATAAGGTAAACGGAGGAGACATTCTTGGAACGGTGCAAGAAACTGAGTTCATCGAACACAGAATTCTTGTCCAACCAAATGTCTCCGGTGTTGTCAGGGAGATTTATGAGGGTAGTTTTACAGTTGATGAGACTGTTGCGATTCTTGAGGATGGTACAGAACTCAAGCTCTATCATAAATGGCCAGTTAGAATTCCAAGACCGTATCAGGAGAAGCTTCCACCTGAGATTCCTCTTATAACTGGTCAGAGAATTCTTGATACCCTCTTTCCAGTAGCTAAGGGAGGAACGGCTGCAATTCCAGGACCTTTTGGCTCAGGAAAGACTGTAACTCAGCATCAGCTTGCAAAGTGGAGTGACACGCATGTTGTTGTATACATTGGATGTGGTGAGAGAGGAAATGAGATGACAGAGGTGCTTGAGGAGTTCCCTGAGCTTGAGGATCCGAGGACTGGAAAGCCACTGATGGAGAGAACAGTTTTGATAGCAAACACATCAAACATGCCTGTTGCGGCGAGAGAGGCGAGTGTTTATACAGGAATAACAATTGCTGAATACTTCAGGGACATGGGATATGATGTGAGCATCATGGCTGACTCAACAAGCAGATGGGCTGAGGCGATGAGAGAGATCTCGGGAAGACTTGAGGAGATGCCTGGAGAAGAAGGCTATCCTGCTTACCTTGCATCAAGACTGGCAGAGTTCTACGAGAGAGCTGGGAGAGTTAGGACATTGAATGGAAGCATTGGAAGCGTTACTGTTGTTGGAGCCGTCTCACCACCAGGCGGTGACTTCAGCGAACCTGTCACCCAGAACACCCTGAGAATTGTGAAGGTTTTCTGGGCTCTCGATGCAAAGCTTGCTGCAAGAAGACACTTTCCTGCAATAAACTGGCTACAGAGCTACAGTCTCTATGTTGATACACTTTCCGAGTGGTATGCAAAGGAGATATCTCCAGAGTGGGGTGAGCTTAGAACTTGGGCAATGACGGTATTGCAGGAAGAGGCAAACCTCCAGGAGATCGTTCAGCTTGTTGGTAGTGATGCGTTGCCTGAAAGCCAAAGGCTTTTGCTCGAGGTTGCGAGGCTTATAAGAGAGGTTTATCTCCAGCAGTATGCCTATCATCCTGTTGACACCTACTGCGATCTCAAGAAGCAATTTGACATACTCAAAGGCATTAAGGAAGTGAATGACATCTTTTTCAGAGCTCTGGAATCAGGAAAACTTGTTGAGGAGATTATAGGAGTTCAGGGTATTGATGAATTTGCCAGAGCAAAGTTTGAGAAGGATTACAAGACTGCAATGGAGAATGCGATCAAGAAGATCAAGCAGAATCTGGGGGTGGGCTGAATGAAAGAGTACAAAACAATAACCCAGGTAGCAGGACCCCTTGTTTTTGTTGAGAAGACCGAGCCTGTTGGCTATGGAGAGCTTGTCACAATAACACTTCCTGATGGATCAACGAGAAGAGGACAGGTTCTTGACACATCAATGGATATTGTTGTCGTGCAAGTTTTTGAAGGTACAAGAGGAATTGACACAGCCTCAACGGTCAGATTTACCGGAGATATCATAAGGCTGAATGTCAGCTACGACATGCTTGGAAGAATTTTGAGCGGCTCTGGTGATCCGATTGATGGTGGTCCAAAGATAGTTCCTGAGGAGAGGAGAGAGATCATAGGTGCTGCTATAAATCCATATGCGAGGCAGTATCCCAGAGAATTCATTCAAACTGGTATCTCTGCTATTGATGGCATGAACACCCTTGTGAGAGGACAGAAATTGCCAATATTCTCAGGGTCAGGTTTACCCCACAACGACATAGCTTTGCAGGTGGCGAGGCAGGCTAAGGTTAGAGGAGAGGGAGAGGAGTTTGCCGTTGTCTTTGCTGCAATGGGAATAACCCATGAGGAAGCCCATCACTTCATGAAAGACTTTGAAAGAACTGGAGCTCTGGAAAGAGCTGTTGTCTTTCTGAACCTTGCAAACGATCCGGCTATAGAGAGATTGCTTACTCCAAGAATGGCTCTTACTGCAGCAGAATTTCTGGCTTATGAGTACAATTTGCATGTTCTTGTCATCCTGACAGACATGACAAACTACTGCGAAGCTTTAAGAGAGATATCTGCAGCAAGAGAGGAAGTGCCTGGAAGAAGAGGATATCCGGGCTACATGTATACAGATCTTGCAACGATCTACGAGAGAGCAGGGAGAATTAGAGGGAGAAAAGGAACAATTACCCAGATGCCGATCCTCACAATGCCCGGAGATGACATAACTCATCCGATTCCGGATCTTACCGGCTACATCACTGAAGGACAGATAGTGCTTAGCAGAGAGCTTCATGCTAAAGGCATTTACCCGCCAATCAATGTTTTGCCATCACTCAGCAGGCTGATGAAGGAGGGAATCGGAGAGGGAAGAACAAGAGATGATCACGTCCAGTGGAATGACCAGATGTATGCTGCCTATGCAGAGGGTGTTGATCTGAGAGGACTTGTGGCAATTGTCGGTGAGGAGGCTCTGTCTGAGAGAGACAGGAGATATCTGAGATTTGCAGATGAGTTTGAGAGGAGATTTATCCAGCAGGGCAGGTATGAGGATAGGGAAATAGAGACAACCCTTGATATTGGCTGGGAACTGCTTTCAATGCTGCCTGAGGCAGAGCTGACAAAGATAGAGAGAAAGTATATAGAGAAATACCATCCAAACTACAAGAAGAAGGCAGAGTAAATTGTTTTTCAAGGTGATACCGTGGAAGTCCAGCCAACCAGAATGGAACTAATAAAGCTCAGGAGAAGAATTGTGATGGCAAAGAAAGGTCATGCGTTGCTTAAGATGAAAAGAGACGGTCTCATAATGGAATTCAGAACGATCCTTGAGGATGCAAAGAGAGTCATCGAGGAGATGGTTCACAGATACAGGGAAGCTCAGGAAAAGCTAGCCTTGGCTATGGCTGCCGATGGTGTTATAGCCGTTAAATCCATAGCTCTTTCTGTTGAAAAGGAGCCATCATTCACGCTGAAAAGAAAAAACATTATGGGTGTTGTTGTTCCGGTTATCAAGAGGGAAGTCGTTAGGAAATCTGTTGCAGAAAGAAACTATGGAATAATTGGCACAACCGCCAGGATTGATGAGGCTGTTGATGCTTACGAAGCTTTGATTGATGCCATACTGGAGGTTGCAGAGATAGAAACAACGCTCAAAAGGCTAATAGAGGAAATTGAGAGAACAAAGAGGAGGGTCAATGCCCTTGAATTCAGGGTTATACCTGAAATGGAAGATGCGGCGAGATACATCATGTTCAAGCTTGAGGAGATGGACAGGGAGAACATAATAAGGCTTAAGAAGATAAAAAGCAAGAAGGAAAAGGCAGAGGCATGATTAGCCAGCGAATTTTCCAGTTTTTGACAGATGAGGAGAACATTGTCAGGATTTTGAAGTACTGGTGGATAATAAGCACGCTGAGAATAGCGATTGGAACCATCATATTTTTGATAATACTCTTTGGCATCTATGACATCGCAAGTCTGAGGTGAGAGATGTATTTTGAGGTCTGGATAGACCTTTCGAGAAAGAAGGAAATAGAGAGGATGCTTAGAGAAAAATTTTTGGAAGTTTATGAGGTTTTTTATGATTACCATTACATCGTCAATGCGGAGAGCGAGGAGGAGCTAAGGAAGATTGATGGTGTGAAGTTTTATAAGAAGCATTACAATTGTTAGTAATGAAGTCTGTCAGAGTTGTTGGCTTTGACGACAGCTTTCGAGGAGAGAGTTGCTGTGTAGTTGGTGTAATAACAGAGGGAAACAGCTACATAGAAGGGATTATGGTTGAAAGGATTGCAGTTGATGGTTTTGATGTAACAGAGAGAATTGCAGGAATGATAAAAAGATCAAAGTTCAGAGATAACATAGCCTGCATATTCACAGCAGGAATAACATTTGGAGGTTTCAACATTCTGGACATAAGAGACCTCTCAGAAGAGCTTGAAATTCCGGTTGTTGTTGTTATGCGAAAAAAACCCGATTTTGATTCAATATTCAGGGCACTTAAAAATCTTGATGGATATGTGGAGAGAAAAAAGGCAATTGAAAAGGCAGGAAAGGTATTTGATTTCGGAAAGATCTTTGTTCAGTTCTCAGGATGTGAGAAGGAAGATGCCGAGAGGTTTCTCAGGATAGCAACGTTAAAGGGAAATGTTCCCGAATGCCTGAGGGTATCTCATCTCATCGCCTCAGCCATAATACACGGGGAGAGCAAGGGAAGGGTTTAGTGCTAAATGCCGAAAATTTTAATCAGATTGCCCTCAATTCTGACTGAACCATCTATAAAGCTGTTTATAACATAGGCATTGCTTTTCGTGTGCATCGTTATCTCGGTTGTTGTGTACTCTGTAACTCCTTTTGATATCAAAGCTGGAATCATTAACTGATCTGCAAGATGCCTGTCAAATGCTCCACTCCTTTTCAGCTCTTCAAGAATGCCAAAGCCTGCTTCTCTTCCAACTTTTTCAGCCGGCTTGCCCCTTTTACCAAGTGAAACGGAGCCTTTATAACCGCAAAAGAGCGTTATCCCAGAGCCAGTAGATCTCCCTTTTTGCCTTTCAATTCTTATCTCTGTTTTGTATCCATTCTCGTTGAGTAGTTTTTCTGCAGCGTCAGCCTGCCTTACTGCCACATGCTCAGGCAGGTTTGAGCAATGGCTAATTCCCCCTACACTCAAACATCTCTCTTCCTCAAAGCTCATCCCCTTCATCTCTGATGGAGCTACAGATAGAACAACCCTTCCTCCCCCTTCGGGAAAGTATCCCCTCTTCAAAACCCTGACTTCAAAATCTGCTCCAAGCTCCTTAAGCGCTTTTGATGTAACGAATCTGAAGTAGTCAATACTCGGGCTCCATTCAACATCAGTCCCTCCAATAACATCAATTTCAATCTCCTCATGGCTGAAAAGCAGAGGAGGAAGTACTGTTTGGAAGAGGAGTGTGATGCTTCCAGCGGTGCCAATATCAACTTTCAAATTCCTTGATTTAATGCTTTTGGGCTTGAAAGTTATCCTTGTTGATCCTATTCTCAAGCCTTGAACGTCAGCATTGCTTATGATCTTTGCCACCTCAATTCCTTTGAGATGCTGGGCTTTAAGTCCCGGATTAGGTCTGTTTGCTCTTATGTTGAATATCTCAACTCCCTCTCCGGTAATGCATGAAAGAGCAATCGCACTTCTCAAGATTTGCCCGCCGCCCTCTCCATAGCTACCGTCTATTCTTATCATCTCCTCTCACCACTTAAAAAACACTTATCTCTCCATCTCTCTTTATCCCTATCGTTATCTGCCTTGTAACTTCCCTGTTTCTCAGCTTGTGCTGACATCTCTCAACAAGCAGTTTTATGAATTCTGGACCGCTGTGCTTAATTTTTATCCCCAACTCATCCCCAGCCTTATAAACAATTCCGGGAATTTCATAAAGGTCTGTTCCGGGCTGAATTGTTATTATTTGTGCATCGGTTAAACTCTCCACGATTCTTATCGTGTTATATGCAAGCTCGATTTTTGTCTTTGCCTTCTTTTCTAAGGCTGAAATGTTGCTCTTTGTCGTACCAAGGTCTCTAGCAATGCTTTCCAGCTTTTCCCCTTTTAGTCTTCTCAGATAAACTTCAAGCTGCCTCTCTGTCAGGAGTGAGTCAATCTTTTTC
>WAJY01000170.1 GCA_015523645.1 Geoglobus sp.
CCTGATGTTTTCCTCTTCAATCCAACAGTGAGGGATGAGCTGAGCTACACCTTAAGGCAGTCAGATCTCTCTATGGACGAGGTTGAAAAAAGGGTGGGTGAATATGCTGGCATTTTTAAACTAAAAAACATACTGGAGAAGCCACCATTCAGGCTCAGCGGTGGTGAAAAGAAGAGGGTGGAAATAGCAAGCGTTTTAATCTACAACCCTGAAATTCTGTTTCTTGACGAACCAACATCAAACGTGGATGGCAAGACAAAGAGAACAATTGTCAAAATACTTGAGGAATTCGATGGAACTCTAGTTGTTTCAACCCACGACTTGGGTTTTGCTGATGATATAGCCGAGAGGGTTGTTGTTATGAACTTGGAAAAAAGGGTGGTCTATGATGGGGAGAAAAGCATATTAGCTGACACCGAATTTCTAGAGAAAGTGGGGATAATCTGACTTCATAAACTCCCTCAAAAATATTGTGGCAAAGCTACCCTTAGGAAGAAAAAATCTGAAAAGAGCTTTGGCGTTGTCTTCCTTTTCAAACTCAAATTTTGAGAAATCAAATGGAATTTCGGCACATCGGTAATAGCCTTTTGAAGAGAACTCAGGATACTCACCCTTGAAGTTCTCAGGCTCGATTCCTTCCTCCTCCAGAATCTCCTTCATTTTTTCTGCATTCCAGCCTGAGAGCTTAATTTCATAGCCAATCAGTGGTAAGGAGAGATAAGCATAGCCATTCTGAATCAAAAACTCTATTCTTGCGAGATTGGTCTTGTTAACCCCTTTAAACTCTTCAGAATTTACAACATACTCACCCTCTCTCTTTATAAAATCCACAACATCACCCTCATTTACCTCTCTGAGACTTTTGAACTCCCTAATTCTTTCGGAAAGCAATCTGTTGAATAGATATGACTGGTACGCATGGATAAACATCAGCTTTAGGTTTTTTGGAAGTGAGAGCAATGCTTTGAGCTCATCCTTACCCTCCCTCACCTTTTGAAGGAGAGATCTCTCATATACCAGATACTTGGGCAGTTCTCTCAATCCGATCCTTGGATCTCTTTCGTTCCACAGATCCTCTCTTATCTTCCTCACATCCTCGCTTTCATAAACAGATGGCTTTGAAACATATATCCAGAAAGCCTCACTGTAATTCCTCAGAATTATTTGCTTTCCAACCTCATGCGTGATAAACCTGAGCGTCCCAAATCTTTGAATTCCGAAGTAGTTGGGAATTCCCTTTGACTCCAGCTCAGAGACAATTTCACCAATTTTCTCTCCATTTCTGACATCTGAGATCACCACTGTAAACCTGTTTCCTATCAGATCTCCAAGCTTCAATCCTTTGTTTGAAAAGCCAAGAAGTTCTATCTTCACGTCTCTCAGCTTAATCCTTAAAAGCTTTTCCAAAATCTTTTCATCAGCCTTTGATATCGAGAAATACTGGATTGCCAAGGCTTTTTTATCCTTTGTTCCTGCAAAGCCTATTCTGTTTCGGCTTATTCCCAGAGCATTTGAGAGAACCCTGACAAGATTGAGTGTATCCCAATTTTTCTTTTCAACTCTTATAATCGCAAACTTACCTGAATTTGAGATACTGATATCAGAAATTTCTTCAACCAAAAATTCCTTCTCCTCTTCCTTTATCCTCCCACCAATCCCGTCTGCTGATGTTATGTAACGCTCAATCCCGAGTTTTTTTTCAATCTCACTCAAAGAAGGCGTCGAGTGTGAGATCTTTTCCCTTTCTCTCATGTTTTTTCTTCTCCTCGTCCTTTCTTGACTCTTCTTTCTCAGTTTTTTCAACTTCTCCACTTTTTTCAGCCTCAAAACCTTTTAAAAAGCTTTCATCCTCCACTCTATGCAATCTGTGACTTTCTATGTAGTTAGCTATTTCTTTCGCCCTCTCCTCTCCAACCACAAATTCAAGTTCTTCAAGACTAAAGCCATAGAAGGCTGAGATTTTTGCTGATTTAGGAACATCAAAGCTGATCAGAAGTGTTTTTATGTATGGATAGAAGTCCACTGCCTTTTTTGAGGACATATGTGAGGTTTTGCCAATCTTCCTGAGTATCGCAGTATAAATGCCCCTTCTTTTCTTGGCATAAGCCAGCTTTTGCCAGAGAGATGGTGACTTATACTTCGTGAATCCGCGTGAAGAATCTGTTTTGACTTGCTGAACTCCCGTTGTCATCAAATAGCTTGCATACTTCCACAATCTGTAAAACTGCCTCCTCTTCACCCTGCCCAAAAATATGTCAGCTAATGACAGCATCTCATAACCCTTTACCATCTCATTGTCAGAATACTCAAGGGGCAGATTCTCCTCAATCCAGGCAATCAAATCGTCTGGTGACTGGTCTATAAGCATCGCATCACCATGGGCAGAGATTTTTGTTTTGAATACCTTTTGCATCAGCTTGAAAACATCCAACTCCTGTGTTCTCTTTGATACCACAACATCCTCCGGCGTTATAGCCTTTGATCCTTCTGCAACGGCTTGGAGATCGTTGATGGCTGCTCTGAGATCACCGCCAGAGTTCTCGGCTATCAGCCTTAAAACATCTCTATCGCAAGCTACTCCTTCAGCCCTGCATATCCTTTCCAACACCCTGACAATCTGATCCTTTCTGAGCCTCCTGAAAACTATGAACTCTGTCCTGTTTCTGAGTTCGGTTGACAAGGCATAGGGATCGTTGGCAATCAAGATTATTGGTTGAGGAGGCATTCTTCTCACAATTCTGA
>WAJY01000171.1 GCA_015523645.1 Geoglobus sp.
CTCTATGGATATGGCTTTCTCAGGGCAAAGTTTCTGGCACAGACCACACTCTATACACAATCCATGAATGAACTTTAGGTAACTACCATCCCTTCTCACCGCATTTGTCATGCAAGAATAATTACAAGTGTTGCAAAGCGTGCACCTCTCACTCACTCTCAATTGTCCAAAGCCTCTGATGTTGATGGCTTTTTCCCTCATCTCCCTTCTTCTCTTCATCTCGGCTATTATTTCAACTAGCTGTTCTCTCTTCCCCTCCCTATTTAATTCAAAGTCATTGGCTATGGGCTCTTTATCAATCAACGATTCAAGCTTTTTCTTCGAAAACTTGCTCTCCATTATCAAAGAAGATACCCCAAATGCCTTTCCGATCTCGATTGCATTTTCTACACTCTCTGCATCCCCATGCTGGCAATCACACCTCACCACGTAAACTCCATTGAACCCTGATAGGAGGGGATAGAGAACCTCAACCTCTGATAGAAGATTTATACAGGGTAGGAGTATTGGGAAAAACGTTTCGGTTCTATCTTCCCCATAAATCTCGTGAAGAGCATTGATGCAGACAAACAACAGCACTTTCCTGCCCCTGTATCCCCTGAAAATGTTTATCAGTCTCAATATGACTTCTCTTGGCACCGGTGCAAATCCCAAAGCATCTGTTGGGCATTGAGATGAGCATTTCCCGCAGGATAAACATCCAAGCTGGTCAATGATAAGACTTTCCCCATGCTCGATGCAGTTGTGAACGCAAGTGCAAAGGCTGCAACCAGAAACTCCATTTAGAGAAACACAGCAAAGATCTCTTCTGTAGTCCAGTGATTTAACCTTCACAGTCCCCTCTTTATTATAAATAGCCTCAATTACATCTATTTCGTCATTGAAGAGACCATCTTTTTTGAAAGGAAAGCCGGGAATCAAAACCTGAGAAACCCTTATTTCATCTACTCTCTCCCCCGTATGGGCATCAAATCCCTGAATTCTAACCCTAAAATCTCCAATACTCCCAGTTACAGATTTTACCTCTCCGATTATTGTTCTTCCTGCTCCCGCCATCTTTCTGTTATTTGTCACTATAAACAAAGGCTGGAAGTGCTTGCTCAGGCTTTTTGCAAACTCAACATTCTCTGTTTGAATGAGAAGTGATGTGTCAATCTCGACTTTTAGAAATTCATAATCAAGCTTCAAAAGTTCCTTGTAAGCATCAATTATGAGTTTTGCTTTTTTTAAGCCATCTTTCTGCCTCAGAAACACAAGCTCGTTCAGATTTATCAGTATCTTGCCAGTTTCTCTCAGAGATGGATGATCGCATCCAACAATATCATACCACCCCTCTACTTTCTGACTGCAAAGATTGTCAAAAACATCAGCATCTGAAATTTTTTCAAGCTCTCTCCTCTTCACCTTACCTCTGCATGTGCAGAGTGCTATTTTCATCGCTAGCCTCTATGTTTATCATGGTTAAATTTTTTCCCATTGAACTCAAGCTCCTTCAGAAACACTTATAATGCGTTGAAAGTTCTCTATGTTGGATGAAAAAAGAACAGATCAGGAAGCTGTTCTACCCAAAAAGCGTCGCAGTTGTTGGTGCAACGGACAACAGTAAAAAAATGGGATATCATGCATTTAAGAGTCTTTTAAATGAGTATTCTGGAAAACTATATCCTATAAATCCAAGAAGAAAGGAAGTTCTCGGTGTGAGAGCTTATTCCATTGACGAAATTCCTGAGGCTCCTGAGCTAGCAATTCTGGCAATTCCAAGGGATCACATCTATGAAAGTGTTGAGAAGCTGATAGAGAAGGGGACAAGAGCTTTTGTCATAATAACAGCAGGTTTTAGAGAGGCGGAGATATCAGATGGCGAAGAACTTCACAGAAAACTGAAGGATCTTGTTGACAGGGAAAATGCAGTTGTTATAGGACCAAACACATTCGGAATTGTAAACGTGGATGGAAAACTGAATGCCAGCTTCTCACCATTCCTTAGCAGTGTTAAAAAGGGAGGAATCGCACTTATAAGCCAGAGTGGAGGGGTTTGCCACCTCTTAGTTCCCTACGCTCTTAGGGAGGGAATTGGATTTAGCAAAATCGTCGGTCTCGGTAACAGATTGAACATCGATTTCCATGACATACTTGAATATCTGGAGGATGATGAGGAAACAAAAAGTATAGCCCTCTACATTGAGGGGATTGAAA
>WAJY01000172.1 GCA_015523645.1 Geoglobus sp.
AAGATAGCCCTGATCTTTCAGCACATCCAACAAAGATACGAAAGGATCGTCAAAACCGAGCTGGGCATGAACGTTCGGCAGGGCAATATCGCCATCTATTACAATTGTTTTTCCAAAAAACGAAAGCAGGATTGATGTGTTTACCGATACTGTTGTCTTCCCAACTCCTCCCTTTCCTGAGGTTACAGCAACAACAACCATCTCCCTTCTGAGTCTTGCTGGGTTGTATATATCTTTTCTCAAATTCGAACACAAATTTTAGTTTCCCGAAATTTATTTATTCATGAGCTTTCTAGCAGATAGGAATGACGGTAATAAGATTCCTTGGAGGATGCAGAGAAGTAGGAAGATCTGCTGTAATGATAGATTCGATAATTTTGGACTATGGACTCAAGCCATCTGATCCGCCAGAGTTCCCTGTAAACGGGGTTGCCCCAAAGAACCTTATAATAAGCCACGGACATCTTGATCACGTCGGTGTAGCACCAAACCTAATGGACTACGACCCCTCTGTCTTCATGACACCACCAACCAAAGATCTATCAGACATACTTCTGAAGGATTCTATGAAGATTATGGAAAACCCGCCTTTTGGCAAGAGAGAATACATGCAGTTCAACAGCAACACTGTGGAGATAAGATATGACGAGCCTCTCTTCATGGACGGATGGGAGATTACTTTTTTCAATGCAGGGCACATTCCTGGGAGTGCTTCAGTCTACCTTTCCAGGGACATCTCCATTCTTTACACCGGAGACATAAGGCTGGAGGAAACTAGACTCCTTGATGGAGCAGATACAGCATTTCCTGAAACAGATGTCATGATCATCGAATCCACCTACTTTGGTGTTGAACATCCAGACAGGAAAAAGCTGGAAAAGCTGTTTGTTGAGAGTGTTATCGAAACCTTGGATGTTGGCGGTCATGCCATAATACCCGCATTTGCAGTTGGAAGAACGCAGGAAGTGATGATGATTCTAACCAGTCACGGAATAACACCATACGTTGACGGAATGGGTAAAGAGGTGACAAGGATACTTGAAAGATATCCAGATTACATAAAGAGTGTGAAAGACCTGAGGCGAGCTATGAAGAAATCGATTATTGTAGAGAGGGGAAAGAGAGAGAGCGTGCTTGAAGAACCTTCAGCAATTATAACAACTGCTGGAATGCTGAATGGCGGTCCAGCACTTTTCTACATCTCCAGACTCTACAACGATGAGAGATCCAAGATAATACTCACAGGATATCAGGTTGAGGGTACAAATGGAGACAAGGCTCTGAAAACCAACACGATAGATCTTGGTATGAAGACTGTAAAGCTAAAGATGAAGGTTGAGCAGTACGATTTCTCAGCCCATGCAGATGACAAGCAGCTGAAAGATGTTGTTAGGAAAGCAGGAAAGAGGGGTGTTGAGAGAATCTTTACAGTTCATGGTGAAGATACCGAGTCCTTTGCAAGGTGGATTGAGGAGGAACTGGGTATTGAAAGCTATGCTCCAAAAAATGGAGATATGTATGTGATATGAGGATTTTAGCCATATCAGACATTCACTCCTCCTTTTCCAAGCTGAAAAGACTTTTTGAGGTTGAGAATGCCGAGGTTCTTGTTGTATGTGGAGATATAACCGATTTTGTCTACGATGATGTCAAGACTTTCAAAAAGATTGTTGAGAGGTTTGATGGAATGTGTCTTGTTGTCCATGGAAACTGTGATTATGAAAGAGCCTTTCATGGTATTGATGATGAGAAATTAATTTTCATACATGGAAAGAGCTTTGCATACAACGAAATCGTCTTCCACGGGCTTGGGGGTTCAACCTACACACCCTTCAACACACCCTCAGAATATAGCGAATCCCTCTACTACTCTCTCCTAAAAAATTTCAAGTACGGGGAGAGGAACATTTTAATCTCCCATTCCCCACCTCATGGCATACTGGACAGAACCCACTACGGCAAGAGAGCAGGAAGTGTTGCTGTAAAGGAATACCTCCACAAGTTTGATTTTGTGCTTTGTGGGCACATACATGAGGCAAGAGGTGTGGTTAAGCAAGGAAGAACAACTGTAATAAATTCAGGAGCTTTTAGAAGAGGGTATTACTCAAGGATTGATTTGAACGGGGAAGTGACCCTTTTGAAGATTTAGACTTAAGCTAGGAAATTCCTAAATGGACATGAGAACTCATAATTCTGAAAAACACCTGTTGAAGAATCAGGAATTTGGCTTTCCAAGCTTTGATAGCATTATTTAAACTTTTTAGCTTGAGCTAACCATTTTTTATAGTTCCACATAGCAAGGATATCGAAGCCTTTTCTTTCATTCAGGGGATAACATTTTTTAGTTTTATTACAAGTTATCGAAAGCTGAAAAAGTTAAATCTACTCCCAAAATAAGTTAAATGAAGTTGATGCAATATCAAATAAGTTTGATGGTGGTAATATGGAGCTGAGCGAAACAGCCAAGGTGGTTTTGGAGAAGAGGTATCTTTTGAAAAATGAAGAGGGGAAACCGATTGAGGAGCCAATAGAGATGCTGTGGAGGGTAGCAAACTCCATAGCAAGTGCAGAAGAAAACTACAATGGCGATGCAGAGAAATGGGCTAAGAAGTTCTTTGAAATTATGGACAGGCAGGAATTTATGCCAAATTCTCCAACCTTGATGAATGCCGGAACCCCACTTGGTCAGCTTTCAGCATGTTTTGTCATTCCGGTAGAGGACAGCATTGATGGAATATTCAAAGCTTTGTGGGACATGGCTAAGGTGCAAAAGAGCGGGGGTGGTACAGGATTCAGCTTTTCAAGAATAAGACCGAAGGGAGATATTGTCAAGTCAACAATGGGTGTGGCAAGTGGTCCTGTAAGTTTCATGAAGATTTTCGATGCTGCAACAGAGCAAATAAAGCAGGGGGGAAAGAGGAGAGGGGCAAACATGGGAATCCTCAATGTACATCATCCAGACATTGAGGACTTCATAACCGCGAAGTGGGAAGAAGGTGTATTAAGAAATTTCAACATAAGTGTTGCAGTCACGGACGATTTCATGAAAGCTTTGATGAATGATGAAGA
>WAJY01000173.1 GCA_015523645.1 Geoglobus sp.
CGAGAACATTCTCTGTTCCATCCACATTTACAGATTTGACATTCTCATTTATTTCATCAACCAATCCAGGTGCAGCTGGAAGTCTTGCTGCAAGGTGTATCACACTATCGATATCCTTAAAAGCTGCTTTCAGCTCGTTGATATTCCTGACATCTCCCCAAATAAATTCTGCTCTGTCGTTCAAATAAAAAAGATTGAGGGGGCTTGAGCCAGAAAGGTTGTCAAAAATCCTGAATTCTTTGCCATTTTTAATTAGCATTTCAGTAATGGCTGTTCCGATGTATCCGTTTCCGCCTGTTATAAGTATCATCTCTCTCCAAGCAATGCTTTTGGCAAGAATCTGTCTTTGTATGCCTCGATAACACTTTTTCTGCTTTCCAGAGTGGCAAATATGTCTCTTATAGCTTCCTTCAGATCCTTTATTTTTCCATTCATCAGTTTTTTGAAATTGCTGTTTTCTATAACCATCTCATGTTCCTCCTTTTCTACTCTGGGATTTGGGACATGCTTTATCTCAACTTCCAGTCCTATTTCTTCCATCGCAGCTTCCTGTATCATTCTTGCAAGATCTACTATTTTCACGGCTCCAAGCGTCTGGTTGTATACCTGATAACCGCTGCCATCCTTTTCTGCAAGTCTCACAAATGATTCCACACAGTCCTCAAGTGTGATAAAAGGTTTGCCCTGCAACCCTTTTCCGTAAACTGTTAAGGGATAGCCAATTAGCGTTTGAGCACAGAATCTGTGAGTTACGACTCCAAAGTAAAAGTCGAAGTCAAATCTTGTTGCAAGCTCATCCTTTGCTTCTTCAGTTGTTGCACCTGTAACAATAGCGACTCTAACATCCGATACATTCAACCCCCACTGCTTATAAGCGAGATACATGTTGTTTATGTCATTGCACTTGCTCATGTGATAAAAGCTTCCTGCCATATGCGGATGGGGAACTACATCTCTACCTCCTTTGTACTCAATCTCGTAAAACCCCTCAGGAATTGGATACTCGGGTGCTCCATAAACTCCGGTAGTTGTTGCAGCAATGAAATGTGTGTTGAGCATGTCATTTTCTTTTAAAGCCCAAAGCAGGTTGAGGGTTGAGACATTGTTGTTGTATTGGGTATAGACTGCCTTTTCCCAGCTTATCTGAGAATAGGGGGCTGAAGGTTGAGCTGCAAGGTGAACAATCGCGTCAGGCTGATAGACTTTGATGAGCATTTCAACAAATTCCTTTGACGTTAAATCTCCTTCAACGAAGGAAACATTTCCGAGTTCTTCGACCTTCTCTCTTCTTTTGGATGGAGTCATAATTGGAACGGCTGAAACTGAGCCTATCTCCTCCACCCATCTCCTTCTTGCAAAATTATCCACCCCGATAATCCTTTCATCTGGAAGCCTATCAGCCAGTCTCAGAAGCACAGGCCAACCAATATACCCATCTGCACCTGTTACAATAATCATTTCATTCCACCTCCTTTACAACTTATGGTGGTAACAAAATATAGATAAAGTTTATGGTACAAGATTTATCCAATACTCAACAAATACAATTGTTGAAAGCAGAAATCCAAGAACAACGTTTATACCTACACCAGCTGTAAAAGCTGAGAATGGTTTTATGCCTGAAGATGCAAGCTCTCTGAATCTTGTTGTCAGACCGATACTAAAGAAGGTAAATATAAACGTCCAAGACCTCAAAGTTTTAATTGGGATTATTACAAGTGGTTTGAGAGTACTATTGTATTCAGCAAGTGTGTAACCTGAAGAGATTAATGTAATTACTGCTGATGCAATGAGGAACCCAACAACAAACTTTGGAAATCTGCACCAGATCTCTATCGGACTTGGTTTTTCCTCTTTGACTTCCCATCTTGTTACAGCGATGATAGCCATTATAAATGCCCACAGACCTCACCTCCACCCGGACCTTCCAGAGCCACTTCGGCCCCCGGTACTACTCCTTCAATCGGGGCGCCATCCACTACGTCGTGCTGGACGACGTTTTCTGGTAC
>WAJY01000174.1 GCA_015523645.1 Geoglobus sp.
ATGATTAAGAACTTCATCTGGATCGAGTCCATCATAGTCAAGAATCCCTCCTTTAGAATCAGAAACCGCAACGATCCTTGCTCCCATCTCATAAAGTGTCTTTGCTGTCCAGTATCCAACATTTCCATATCCCTGTATCGCTATCGTGGCATCTTTCAGATCAATCCCTATTGCTCTTGCCGATTCCCTTGTTATTATTGCAACCCCTCTCCCGGTTGCAGAGGTTCTTCCTAAAGAGCCACCCAAAGAGATTGGCTTTCCAGTTACTATTCCTGGAATAGCATAGCCCTTGTAAACGCTGTATGTGTCCATCATCCAAGCCATCGTTTGCTCGTCTGTATACATATCGGGGGCTGGAATGTCTCTTTCTGGTCCGATAAAGGGCATCAAAACAGTTGTGAATCTCCTAGTAAGCCGTTCAATTTCATTTATGCTGAGCTTCTTCACATCAACCCTTACTCCTCCTTTTCCTCCCCCAAATGGAATGTTAACCAAGGAGCACTTCCAGGTCATCCACATTGCAAGGGCTTTAACCTCATCCATCGTAACGTTTGGATGATACCTGACTCCTCCCTTGTATGGACCTCTCACACCACAGTGCTGAACCCTGTATCCCGTAAAGATTTTCAAACTGCCATCATCCATTTTGACAGGAATCTTAAGCTCCACAGCTCTGTCAGGATATTTAAGATACTCCACCACATCTTCCTCTATCCCTGCTATCTCAGCCGATCTTTCTAGCTGGTAACAAGCCATCTCATACGGATTCATCTTCCACCTCCAGATAGCCTAAATTCCTCCCTATCTCAAGCCAAGCCCAAGCCCAGACTATGCATTCAAATGCCCTAATAAGATCATTTTTTCGGAGGAAATAATCAGTGTCGTGTATATAAGCGTTTATATTGTCCACAAATTCACTTTTACCTCTTATTCTCAACTTCTCAATCCTTCTGAGCCACTTCAGAGTCTCACTTCTCAAATCCTCTTCAAGCGTCATTTTTTCATCACTTTCAAAACCAAACCCTCTCTTCCAATCACAACAACCTCATCTCCACTCACAAGATTCTCCTGACTCTCAATTCTCCATAACTCCCCATCTATTTTTGCCATTCCCTTTCCGTTGGAGAAGTAAACCACCTCTCCTTTTTTTCCAATAAGAGCTTCTGCGCCTACCTTTCTCTTCATTCTTTTTACTTGAATCACCTTTAGGATTATGTAGGTCATGATAATCCCTAATCCAGTTGCTATTCCTCCTATAAGCAGGGGAAAGCTTTCGTAGAAAGCTTTTGGCATGAGGGGTTCTTCATAAAGCATGATGGATCCGAGAACAATGCAGAAAATTGAAGCAACACCAAGAATTCCGTAGGTGGAGGTTAAAAGCTCCGCAATAAGAAACAAAACTCCCAGGATTATCAAAAGCACACCAAATGAATTCACCTCTATAACACCAAGTCCAAAGAGGGCAAGTATAAGGCATATCGCCCCAAGAACCTCTGCCCCAAAGCCCGGAGATGTTAGACCGAAAATTAAGGCATAAATCCCGATTATGAGAAGTATGGATGCAAGCTCTGGAGAAGAAATTAGATCAAATACCTTTGCCTTGAATGGCTTCTCAGCATAAACTATTTTCTCTCCCTTCGTTCTCAAAACAACCTTGCCTGCTGAAGTTTCAACTACCTTCCCGTCTATCTTATCAAGCAGGTCATCTATGCTGTCTGCGAGCACATCAATTATTCCATATCTGTATGCCTCCTTTGCAGATGCGCTGTAGGCTTCTCTGACAAATCTCTCAACAGCAGAGACGTTCCTTCCTCTCTTCTCTGCTATAGCCTTGGCATAGCTTGCGAGGTAGTTTACAGCCTTCTGCTCAACTTTTGGCTCTCCTACACCAAAGGTTATCGGGGTTGCTGCTCCGATTGATGTCCCATTTGCCATTCCGGCGATGTTTCCTGCAATAACAATTAGCGAGCCCGCCGACGCGGAAAATGAACCTGGTGGAACGTATGTTATAACCGGAATTTTGCTGCTAAGCATAAGGGATATCATCTTTTCAGTTGAAGAAACCAATCCACCGGGTGTATCAATAACAATCAAAATTGCTCTAGCATTTCTCTCTTCAGCAAACTCAAAGGCTTTTTTCAGAGTCAGATAGCTACCCTCATTGATAGTCCCCTCTATTTTGACTTGAACTATCTCTCCAGCCGAAAGTTGAGTTAGAAAGACTAGAATAAGAATGAAAAGCAGTATATGCAACGAAATTCTTCCCATGATCTTATGTAAAAAGACTTTGATAAAAAGGTTACTGGATGTAGATTGCAGGTCTTCCCGGCATTGCTATTCTTCTCCTATCCTCCGGAACTCTCTCTTCATTAAAATCAAGAACAAGACCTGTTTCGCTCTCTATAAACTCCTTGGCATTCATCACAATCTTTCTTTCATCAATTTCAGCAAAGTCATATCCTTCTTTAAAAATCCTCTTTAGGAAGCTCTGAACCTCTTTTGCCATATTTCTAAGTCTTTCATCTGACATCAATTCTTTCATAGCTTCACTCATGTTCCCCGTTCTTTTCACAACCTCCACAGCCTTTCTCTTCCATTCCTCAGCAAATACTATGTAGGCTTTTCTAGCATCACTCACAAACTTTTTAATCTCCTTTATATCCTCAATGAGTGTTCTGAGGTATTCTTCAGCAGTTTCCAGCTGCTCGTTTACCTTGCTTTTATCATACTCAGGATATTTCTCCAGACTTATGAAGGAATCGTGTTTCCAGTGCCATATCTCCTCGCAAATGTGGGGGGTGAATGGTGTGAGGAGTTTAAGCCAGTCGTCAAAGATCAATGCAAGATTTTTCCCGCCTCTTCTCAAATACCACCTTACATCCGCCATGACTTCAAAGAAAGCTGTGTTTACCGCTCTTCTTGTTTGAAGCTTGTCCATTGCATCTCTTGTATCCTTTATAGCCCTCTGAAATCTGCTTATCAGCCATCTGTCTAGATCATCGATCTCATCAACATCCTTGAGATAATGCTTTTTGGCTAGGGTGTAAAGCCTTGCAAGGTGAGCAGAAAGATTCTCAACATCTCTTCTCTTCCAGTCTGCATCGCTCTCATATTCCGAGGCGTGGAGAATGTACATTCTTGTAACGTCTGCTCCAAACTCCATAACGGCTCTTTTTAATGTAAGAAGAGGACCTTTGCTTTTGCTCATCTTCTTTCCTTCTAGGCTAACAAAGCCGTTTATTGCTATTGATCTTGGCCAGTATTTCCTTGGAAACAGGGCAATGTGATGAAAGAGGAAAAAGAGAAGGTGATTTGCGACAAGATCCTTTCCACTGCTCCTGAGATCAACTGGATACCAGTATTCAAAGTCCTCTCTTATCTCGTTCAGAAGGTTCTCCTCTACTCCCGTTTTTGAACTAACTTCCTTCAAATCACCCTTTCCAAAAAAAATGAAGTCGAAGAATTCTGGTGTGAGGTTTTCAGGCTTGATCAAGCCGTCATTTATATACCTTGATATTATGTAGTAAGCCATGTAAATTGTTGAGTCTGAAAGGCTCTCAATCAACCACTCCCTGTCCCATGGAATTCTTGTTCCAAGCCCCTTCCTTCTGGCGCATGCCTTGTCTTTCAGCCATTCGATCTTGTTTCTGAACTCTTCCTTGTAGTATTCAGGTATTATCTCCATCTCCTCAAGCCATTCCAGAACTTTTTCCTTCCACTCCCTCCTTGAATAGTTCAGGAACCACTGGTCTTCCACAACCTTAACAACACACTTCGTCCCGCACCTACAAATCACCGGCTTCTCACTGAACTCGTAAAAGACATCTCCGACTCCAGCTTTAATCAGATCATCATGAACAATATCTTTTGCAAGTGACACCTTCATTCCTGAATACTTTCCGGTATTTTCAAGCATGATTCCTTTGTGAAACTCCTTTTTGTATACCATCTTTGTTGCTTTGTCGAGAAGATCAACAGATCTCTGGGATTCTATGTTCAGCTCTTTCACAGCGCCTTCTGCAGGTATGGGGTAGTTTTCTCCCTCAATCCTGATTAGGACTACTGGCTTAAGCTCCTCCAGAATTTGCCTCGGTATTCCATATTTTTCAAGTGTCTGGCTTTTCCTGAAATCTTGGATGGCAACATAGTCAAATGGGGCATGTGCTGGGACAGACATCACAACCCCGGTTGCGTTATCTGTATCAACAAACTCTGCAGGGAGAATTGGGACTTTTCTCTTTGTCACAGGATTCACAACTCTTCTGCCAAAAAACTCCTTGGCATCCACCTCCTCTATGAACTCAACTTCCTTGCCTGCATACTTCAGCTTCTCGAAAGCCTCCTTGCTAATAATCCACTTTTCTCCATCAACATAAGCCTTCACGTAACTCGCAGGCTTCAGCCAGATGTTTGTTACACCAAAGACGGTTTCAGGTCTCAAAGTGGCACATGGAAAAACCAGGTCATTATCCTCAAACCTAAACTTTATGACCGTGAATTCAACAATTGTAGCAGACTCTCCAGCCAAGAGATCGTGATCTTCAACAGGGTTATCGTCGTGCGGGCAGTATCTGACAGGATGACTCCCCTTCACAATCAGACCCATCTCTTTCAGCTTCCAGTACTGCCACTCGATAAACCTCTGATAGCTTTCATCCATTGTTGTGAACTTTCTTCTCCAATCTATTGAATATCCAATCATCTTCAGCGCTCTTTCAGCCTCCTTTGAAAAGTATTCAACCACCTTCTCGGGTGTTGTGAGTTTTATCAACTCTTCATACGGAACATCATGATATCTCGTGTAAACATCTATCGTCCTCTCATCTCTCTTCGCTATCAGCTCTGCTAAGCCGATTATTGGAGTGCCTGTTACATGAAATCCCATGGGAAAAAGGACGTTGTAGCCGAGCATTCTTTTGTATCTTGCAACAGCATCCCCAATTGTAAACGTTCTCGTATGACCGGCATGAAGATTTCCATTTAAATACGGATAGGGGATTGTAATGAAAAATTTCTCCTTTTCAGATCGATCAGGCTGAAATATGCCATGATTTTCCCATTCTCTCTGCCATTTCTCTTCAATCTCCTTGAAGTTCATGGCATGAATTAAATCATTGGTTAAAAATATTTGCCCAACCTTCCACTGAGCAGTGGAGTGGTTAGGTAAAGTGCGTTGAGAATTAAAACAGCATAAACAAAATTAGAATTGAAAAATGAGGCAATTATAAATATTGATGCAAATCCCAGAATGTAGGGATTCTTTATTTTTGGATATTCTATCTTGGATATCATCAGAAAAGCTAGGATTATGCTTGAAAAACCTGCAATTTTCTCGCCAAATAGAATCAGGAGGGATATGCTAATAAGGGATGCTGAACTTATGGGAAAGCCAATAAAGTTTCTTTGCTCCTCAGCCGTAAACCTTGCAAGCCTGTACATTCCTGCAAGCAAATATGGAAGGGAGAGCATAGGAAAAAATATGGATGTTGCCATTCCAAATGATGCAAAATCTGCTAGCGAATCTACAAATTTACCATATTTTCCGGAATAGCCTTTTCTGGCAAAGTAGCCGTCGAGACCATCCATGATCATTGACATGAAGATGTACCTTGGATCCCTAAGCCAGATTGCCAGAAACCCAAAAAGAACGTTAAGAAAGGAGAAGTAATCTGCAAAGTCAAGATGTTTTTTCATCTCTAATCGCCACCGTCTCCCCAGCCTTAATTTTCTCTCCCTTCTTAACAACGAATCTGTAGTTTTCAGGAATTTGTAGGGTTACTCTTGAGCCAAAAACTATCATTCCTATTCTCTGACCCTTTCTGACACTCTCTTTTTCTCTCACATAGCATATTATCCTTCTTGCAAGAAATCCGGCTATTTGCTCAACAACAAACACTCCATCTTTACTTCTAATCCAGATTCTGTTTGTTTCATTCCTTATTCCCTTAAGAAAAGCCGGCATGAATTTGCCGGGTATGTATTCAATCCTCTCCACAACTCCGTCGCATGGCGATCTGTTGACATGGCAATCAAGCAGTCCCATGAATATCTCCAGCCTGTTTTCTGAAAGATAATCGATTCTACCATCTGCAGGAGATACAACACCATCACCAATCCTCCTCTCAGGATCTCTGAAAAAGAAGGCTGTAAAGACTGACAATGAGAGAAAAAGAATTGATAGGGGTAGATAGAGAATAAGAGATATCAGAGAAAGTCCCAGAAAAAGGAGTATCATTTTGATTCCTGTTCTCTCCATGTTTCAACCACCTCGTCCTTCACATTGTAGATGAAGTCTGCAAACTCAGGGAGCAGTTTGAATACAGCAAGGGAGATGAGAATGAGGGCTATGGTTGCAAGAATTTTTGAGATTACATGATGGGCTATGTAGAAGCTGTTCTCACCAAACCACTGGTTTCCAAAAGCTGAGGTTATGAATACGTTTCTTAAAAGATTCAGAATATAGATTACCGGAACGGAGACAAGAAAAGCATATATTCTTCTCCTGAAATCAGCTTTTGTTGAAATAACGATTCCTGTAAAGAGAGCCATGCTCTCTATTCCTGTGCACGCAAGTATTATCTCAACATACCTTCCATTGCACTGAAGAATCTTTTCGCTGAATTTTGTTATGCTAAAGCCCAGCAATTTTGCAGTCACAACAGTCATAGTGGCTGTGTGAACTATCAGCAAATCTTTCAGCCAGGTCAGTGCGAATGTGAAGTAAATGAGAGATGAGGTAAAAGCCAGCAAGGAGAGCTCAGCAAAAACATCTTTGTTGTTGGCTTTGAGTATTGTCAAGCCTATAAATGTAAACAGGAGAAATGCAAGAATCATTATTGCGGTGTTGTAGTAGTCTGAGACATTAAGGTAGTGGTTTGTCTTCATAAGCCACACCAACCCAAAAAAAAGCCATGCTAAAAAACCAATGACCCTTCTCTTAGTTAGGGCATGGATGAGCATGGCTAGCATTGAAAGAAATTCGAGCATGATAACGAAAATTTATCAACTGAATTTAAGATATTCGCATGTGGATCTGCACATTCACAGCATCTATTCAGATGGTAAAGGTAAGATTGATGAGATAGCAAGAAAGGCAAAGGAAAGGGGTTTGAAGGTAATTGCAATAGTTGACCACTCCTTAGACCACCCGCTGGGGCTGAATGAGAGGAAGGCGATTAAAAGGAGAATTGAGATGGAGAATGCGGAGAGCAAGCATGGTATCAGGATTTTTGATGGAGTTGAGTGTGCAATACTTGAGAACGGAGAACTGCTTCTCCCAAGGCATGATTTTGATTTAATCATAGCATCAATCCACTCCGCCTTGACACCAACCGAATCTTACAGAAGAATAAAGAGGTGTGTGGAGAAGCACGAGTTTCACATACTCGGGCATTTGCATGCTGAGATGTTCTCACTCGATGGCTTTGATGTGGAAAAAGACGCAGAGATTTTAGACATTCTTGAGGAGAACGATATAGCTTTGGAGCTTAATTCCTATCACAGATCTCCTCCATACGAAACGCTAAAGTTGTGTGAGAACAAAAGGTTGCTGTATTCCTTTGCCAGTGATGCCCATGAGGTTGGAAGAGTTGGAGATATAGATTTCTCAAAAAAAGTGGCAAAGATTTATCTTCGAAAGGGCAGAAACTTATTGGATGAGATATATTAGACTTGCAGTTGATGGAATTGTGCCATACAAAGGTGGGATTGTTCTGATAAGGAGGAAAAACGAGCCTTTCAAGGGTTTTTATGCCTTACCAGGAGGTTTTGTTGAATATGGTGAAAAGGTTGAGGATGCGATCGTTAGGGAGGTTAGGGAGGAGACAGGCTTGAAATGCGAGGTTAGGAAGCTTGTCGGTGTTTATTCTGATCCTGAAAGAGATCCAAGGGGTCATGTTGTAAGCATCTGCTTCCTGATGAAGGTTTTGGCAGGAAGTTTAAAGGCAGAGAGTGATGCTGCTGATGTAAAGGTATTTAAGCTGAGCGAGCTTCCAAGACTTGCATTCGACCATTTGAAGATGATAAAAGATGCTGAGGTGATTGCAGGTGGAATTCTGCCCTAAATGCAAAAGCATAATGATATATCAGGGAGACATAGCTGTGTGCAGGAAGTGCGGATACAGTAAGAATGCAGACGACAACTCTGAATTGATAACAATTACAAAAAGGAATGATGGAGAGATACCGGTAATAGAGGGAGATGGGATTAAAACCCTTCCAATAACAGAAGCAGTCTGCCCAGAATGTGGGAACAGAGAAGCTTTCTGGTGGATGAGACAGCTGAGATCTGCAGATGAGAGCGAGGTCAGGTTTTTCAGGTGTACAAGATGTGGGAAGACTTGGAGGGAATATGACTGAAGTGACTGGTGATAAATTTTAATGTACGACTTGATCATTATAGGCGCGGGATACTCTGGTTCTAGGCTCTCCGGACTTCTTGAGGGTTATGATGTTCTTGTTCTAGATAAAATGGGGATTGGTGAGAGAGAGGTTAGTGCTGTCACCTTCACAGATATAGTTGAGGAATCTGTTATAAGAAATAGCTATGAAAGTTATGCTCTAACAACGGTGGATGGTGAAATCGACATCTACGATTTTGGCTATCCTGTTCTTTCGCTGATAGACTACAAAAAGCTCTGTAAAAGTCAGATTGCTCACGATGTAGTTCGAGAGAGAGTTGTTGAATACGGAAAGGGCTTTGTTGTTACTGAAGATAGCAAGTATAGAGGCAGGGTGATAGTTGACTGCTCGGGCTTTCAGGGGAAAAGTCTTAGGGAGAAAGCTGGATTCAAGAATCCTCCATACAGAATTCTGCTTTCATTTACCGAGATAGCTAGGCAGGGGTTTATTGAGAGCAATGTCATGTATCTCATTATAGGCTACTCCAACGGTGGTGGGTGGATATATCCATGCAATGGAAGAGCAGAATTTGGCTTTGCAATGAGAACTAAGGATGGAGGCTTTTATCCCGATCTATCCCAAGCGTCGAAAATCTTGGGGCTTGAATTAGAAAAGAATGTGCTGAATTCTGAATACTCATTTGGCTTTGTCAAGAGGGTTGTTAAAGGAAATATCGTGCTTTTCGGAGATTCATGCGGAATGGCTCATCCAACCTACATGACAACCATACACTACATCCACAAAATATCTGAGAGGCTTGCAAGGGCTTTGAAGGAATACATCGATGGGGATGGAAGGAGTCTTGAGAGATATCAGGAACACTGGAGAGAGATGTTGAAAAAAGCCTCAGGAAACATTGCAAGTGGTTATGCTTTTTGGGACTTGGATGTGGAGAAGCAGATTGATGTTGCAAAGACACAGATAAGGTCGAGAGTGAAGCCTGAGTCAATTTTGGATCACATGAGAGCCTTTGATGAGAGATATGAAATGTATGCAAAGAATGTTCCGAAATTGAGGGATTATCCTCTTGAGATATATCTTAACTATATAAAGCACAAGATATCAATTCTCCTTCCTTTCTAGCCCGCTGAATCCGCCAGATATGATTATCTTCATAGCCTCCTCAACACCTATATCAAGATAGATTATCTCTTCCTCAGGAACAAGAACAACTATCCCGGATGTTGGATTTGGAGATGTCGGTATAAAGACATTCACCAGCCTTTTCCCAGACTCCCTTTCAGCATTTTCTATTCTTGAACCTGTGGTGAAGCCTATCGCATAAACACCCTTTCTGGGATACTCAACAAGAACAACTCCCTTCAATTTTTCTACATCAGACTCCACAAGAGCTTTCAATGCTTCCTTAACTCCAGTATATACTGTTCTCAGGATTGGAACACTTCTCAAAGCTCTCTCCAGTCTAACTATCGCTCTCTGACCAATTGCATGGGTTCCCAGAGTTCCGAGCAAAAAAATCAGCAGAATGAGAAAAAGCACGCTCATCCCTGGAAAGTAGTATTGTGTCCCAAGAAAAATCGGTTTCAGAAGGTTCTCTGTATAAGTAACAGCCCAGTAAACTATGAAAATCGTGATTGCCAGTGGTAGAAAAATCAGCAGTCCTGCGATAAATGTTCTGCGGATTTTTTCAATCATGTTAGGATTTTGCTGCCCTTTCTTATATTACTTTTGAAGCTTGTGTATCTAAACTTTCAGTTTATGGCTTGAAGTTTTCAATAGCGGAGCAGCACGAATCTTATTGATTAGAGAGAAACAGGCTGTATTTTATTTCACTCATCATTATAAGGTTTATTATAACTTCAAGAAAATATAAGTATCAAATAAATTATTAGCATAACTTGAGGTGATCAAAAATGGTGAAGAAAGTTGAGAGAAAGGAGAAGGAAGTGGAGGAGGCTTTTAAGGGGATGAAACTGTTCTTTGGATCTTGATAGTATTGTAATTTTAATTGATTTTAATTAAAATAAATGTATTTAAAATTGCTTAAATATTCGGCTTATCCGCCAAATATTGTTTTTCCAATACCTATTGTCCCAATTTTTATAGGGTTATATGGAGAGAGTTTGTCAGCTATTTGGAAACCTGTTTTCTTTACTTTTTTATTTTATCCAATAGTAAATCTTTGGAACCATCTTAATGATGCAGAAGATGACTTCAAGGCAGGAAAAGATACACCTTTTGTTTTTAGAGAAATAAGAAGGGTTACTTGGTTTTTGATAGCTATATTAGCTATAATTTCTTTTTTATTCATTTATTTAAATGGACACATCATCGGACTCTTTTTTTATTTGATTGTTTTAATACTCACTTTTCTCTATTCTGATAATACATTAACTAAACTTAGGTTAAAAAAGCATTATCTGGGTGAAATAATTGTCTATATTATTTCAATTCCAGCTGGTGTTTTTATGCTGTATTCTATTGTAAAAAATCCAGACTTAGAAGCACTTAAAGTTGCTATTTTATTAACCCCCTTAATGATGTCTACAGTATTAATAAAAGATCTAAAAGATATTTCTGGAGATAGAAATGCTGGGCTTAAAACTCTTGGCGTTGTCTTTAGCCACGAATCTCTAGTGAAAGTGTCTTCAATCATGTTTATAACTTATTTTGTAATTGGAATTTTATTATTCTCAAGTAATAAAATATACATTGTTTCCTTCGTAATACCATTTTTTGGCTTAATAATCGGCTTATTATCTTTAAAAAGACACAATTGGACAATATCCATCCATACAATTAAGTATTACAATATACTGGTATTTTCATCTCTGCTATCTTTTGTTATCTTGACAACTTTAAAATTCGCATTTATCATCATGAAATTTTAGTAAAATGGATGTTCCTGATCCAAAATAATATAGACCACTTTTGACCTCTGAAAGAAGTTTTTTATCAAGTAATCTAGATAATTTTGCAGAAGGACAAGGGGAAAATACAATAATCCAATTTTCTCCTTTTTTTTTCACTATGAAGTCATATATCTTGTATACTTCCCCATAATATGCGAGGAGAGTTGTAGAATCTACAAAGAGTATCTTCAGGTTCTCTCCTTTTAGAGCATTTCCAAAATCCACGAACTCTTCTGGCTTCTCTGTAAAAACTTCTCCCAAAAACATCGAAGAGTCAAAATAATTTTCTAAATCAAAAAGACTTAAATATATGTTTAAAGGATATCCGATTAACCCTATTACAGAAACACCAAAAGTATCTGAGCTGACAAATGCTAGACCGAATGGCGTAATAGCTGAAAATTCACCTTTTTCAACTTTTTCAATAAATTCTTTGTCAGTTAGAGGCTTTAATCC
>WAJY01000175.1 GCA_015523645.1 Geoglobus sp.
AGTTAAGGAGCTGATTCAGGTATGCTACGATATTGATGACATGGATACAAAAAAGAGAGAAACTGGATCACTGATAAAAGCCTCAGAAATGCTTCGATGCAAAAATCTGAAAATAATTACCTGTGATTATCAGGGAACCGAGGTAATAGAGAGGAAAAAAATAAAATTCATCCCGCTGTGGAAATGGTTTCTTGGAATTAGATAACTCTTTTCAGTAGCTCTTTGCTATAGCATTAAGCCTCCCATCTCCACCACATACTATGCATTTGCCCTCTTTATCTGCATGAACACCCTCAGGCATCTCGATTATCTCTCCAAGAACCCCTGCTCTCACCTGTTCCTCAATGCTCTCTCCGCACTCAATGCTGTTGCAGAGATGAAACATGGCAACTCCCTTTCCCATCCACTCTTCCATTTCTCCGGCATTTTCAAAAAATCTCACTTTCTCCAGAATTAAATCTAGGGCTCTCTTTTTCAGTCTGTCATGCATATCATCAGCCCACTTTACTATTTTCTCCTCTGTTATTTCATCAGCCTGTATCTTTCTCTTCACCCTCTCATCCCTGAATGAAACTACCACTTCTCTACCTTCAGCTTCTCTTGGTCCTATTTCTATCCTCAAGGGAACCCCAAAAAGCTCCCATCTGTAGTATTTGGCTCCCGGTCTCTCATCACTGTCATCAAGAATTGCCCTTATCCCAATCTCCTTCAGCTTTTTCAGAATCTCATCTGAGAATTTCAGAACTTGTTCTTCTTTGCCCTTGTAGAGTATTGGAATGACAACAGCCTGATGAGGAGCGAAGTGGAATGGCAGGATAAGACCAACATCATCACCATGTATTGAGATCAATGCAGCAACACATCTTTCTGAGATTCCATAGCATGTTTGATGAACATACGCATGATCTCCTTCAGGAGTCTCATACTTTATGTCAAATGTTTTTGCAAAGTTATCTGCAAGATGGTGAACAGTTCCAATCTGCAAGGTTCTTCCATCAGGCATTACCGTGTCAAAGGCTATCGTGTAATCTGCTCCCGGAAACTTGTCCCATTCCGGGCGTTTTATGACAAAGTACGGAATTGCGAGAGAGTCGAAGAATTCCTTGTAGGCATTAACAGCCATTTTTACGTTCTCCTCAGCCTCCTCATAATTCCTGTGAGCTGTATGGGCTTCTTTGAATGAAGTTATCTCCCTAAGCCTTATAAGTGGTCTTGTGTGCTTTGTTTCATATCTGAAAACGTTCACGATCTGGTAAACTCTTAAAGGAAGATCAGCATGACTCCTTATCCAGAGCTTAAACATCGGATACATCGCCGTTTCGCTTGTCGGTCTTAATGCAAGCTTTACATCCAGCCTGTCAATTCCACCGTGAGTTATCCAGTAAACTTCATCCTCAAAACCCTTTATGTGCTGCCCCTCTTTTCCAAGCTCGGTTTCAGGGATTAAGGCAGGAAAGTAAACCTCATCATGCTCCCTGTCCATGATCTCTCTAAGCCTTCCATAAACGAGATTTCTCAGTTTATAACCAAAGGGAAACCAGACATAAAGTCCCTTAACAGGATACCTGACGTCCATAATTTCAGCCTGCTGTATAACCTCATGATACCACTCTGAGAAGTTGGATTTGGGAGGAAGCATGATCATGGACAATTGTGGGAGTTATTAAACTTTTTTGAATTGAGATCATGCTACCTCAAACTCAACTTCTCAACAACTTTCTTTCAATTCAATCTGATGAAGTGATTGTAAAATTTTATAGCAAAAATTTCATAATAAAGAATTTTCAATGATGTCTCTCATTAATCCAGTATCGCTTTTCTTTGTGGATACACTCATGAGTTGTTGCTGTAGTTGTTAAGAGAACAGCAAAGATCCATGCTTTTTGAGCATATTTTTGGGATTGGGGGTATGCCAAGCAAAGCAGAAATTCAGGAAGGCACAGCATTTTTACCGGCAGAGATTCTGCATCCCTGGAAGAAAATTTAGTCTACAAAAACTTTATTAATAGCAAAGCCTTCCAAGGCTTAAGGGGTGTTAGAATGGCAAGAAGAAAGAGGCAGACGAGAGTAAAGGACAAATGGACAATGAAGAAATGGTTCACTCTCATTGCTCCTGACTACTTTGGAATGCTGGAGATAGGATATACCCCAGCCGATGATGAAAGCAAGGTTATTGGAAGGACTGTTGAAACTACTCTGGCTGAACTGACAAATGACTACTCCAACCAGAATCCATACAAGAAGCTAGTTTTCAAGGTCTTCAAAGTTGCGGGAGAGAACGCATACACAAAGCTCCACAGATTTGAACTGACAAGAGATTATCTAAACAGCCTTACAAGAAGGAGGACAAGCAAGATCGAGGACATTGTAGATGTTCAGACCACAGATGGTTATACGTTGAGGGTCAAAAGTGTTGCATTTACAGTTAAAAGGTGTCAAAGCTCTCAGAAAAGAGCGATAAGAAAGGTGATGAACGAGATCATTAAAGAGAGCGCAAGCAAAAACAAATTTGTTCAGTTTATACAGGAGTCGATACTTGGTAAAATACCGGCTGAGATTTACAGAAATGCAAAGAAGATTTATCCTCTGAGAAGGGTTGAGATAAGGAGGATAGAAATATTAAAAGAGCCAAAACAGATCGTTGAGGAGAAAGCCTTGTTAAAATCAGCAGAAAAGGTTGAGGCTGAGGCTTGATCCGTTTCTTATTCTCTTCATTCCGTGTTTAACGTTTTTAACAAAAATTGGCTCGATAAAAATATTTAAGCCTGGAAAACAAGTTATGGAATACCTGTGGACATTTTAACACCAGCTGGATTAGAATCCATCAGAATAAATGAGATAAATGAAAGAATAAAAAGAGGAATCATCTACGTCTAAAAGAACATATACTGATTTTCTGAAAGACATGTTGATTGCCTGCGAGAATATCATCGAACACACTCGGGGATTTCAGACGAGACAAAAAGGTATCCGGAGATTGAGTGGTGAGAAATAGCCAAAAAGAGATAAACTGATCCATTCGTATTTTGGTGTAGACCTTGATGTAGTTCGGGACATAGTTTTTGTTGGTATTCCAAGACTGTACCTCATAACAACGGATATTCTCAAAAGGGAGGAGCAAGAGCATTGATTGTTG
>WAJY01000176.1 GCA_015523645.1 Geoglobus sp.
CAAGTCCATCAAACCTGTGAGCCTCGACCATCACCTCTATGGAGTCTGCTATAACCTCTCTGGAAGGCAAAGCATAGCTCATCCCGACATGCCCCATAGCTATGCCATCACAAACCCCTATCACTCCAAACTCAAATGGAATGCCACCTGCCGCAATTATTCCCTGCCTCACATACTCTGTTATTTTGTCAAGGCTCATGTGACCTGGAACGACTGTATTGTATGCATTTGCAATGCCAATGAATGGTTTTTCAAGATCTTCATCTGTCAAACCAAGAGCCTTTAGAAGTGCTCTATGAGCAACTCTATCAATTCCCTTCTTGACTATGTCACTTCGCATGGCATAAGTGGTATGTGGAATATTTTAATGTTGCCTGAGAAAGGCTTTTCAGCTAATCAAAGCATCTCAGCAGATTATGGAGTTAGGCTTGGAAGCTCTTTTGTAGGAATGCAATGGGATAGCTAATTGCATTAAAAATCTGGAAAGATTGCCGTTATCTTTGGATACAATAGCTTGAGACGATCTATTTTTTGCAAACCTCAGAACGTAAGAACTCTATCGCTCTCTTTGACTATCTCATACAAATCCTTCATTGTAGAGATCGGGCAGATATCTAGCTCCATATCTCTCATTCTCAGACACGTTCCGCATGCATAAATCTGTCCACCGTTCTCAATGAACTTCCTCATTTGCTCTTTAACATCAAATCTTTCACTCTCAATTCTCTCCGCCTCGACTCCCTTTCCGATCAGAAAAACCTTAACACTCTCCCCAGCCTCTGCAGAAAAATTTGCAAATCTAAAAGCATTCCAAACCGTTTCTGGATCGTTTGAGGATATAACTATACCAATTTTCATGAATCTCAGACTTTCTCATGTTATTTAATCCTAACGTTTGCTGTGTCCTCTCTGTTCAGGAATGCAACTCAGGCTTGCAATTCCAGATTTTCAAGAGCTAGGAGTAAATATCCTCTGGCAATCCAGGCTCCATTAAATCATAGAAAAATTTAAATATCAATAACACTAACCTTTAGTTAGGAAAAAAAGGTTAAGGAGGTGATGGGGATGAGAAGGAGATGGTTTTTCGACCCGTTTGAGGAGCTTAGAAGAATGCAGGAGAGGATGTCAAGACTCTTGGATGAGCTTGACAGGCTTGGAATAGGAGAGGTTGAAACTAGCATTGCAGCACCAGTAGATGTTATTGAGGAAGATGACAGGATTAGAGTTGTGGCGGATCTTCCAGGTTTCGATAAGAGTGACATAAGCGTTCACATTGAAGATGGGGAACTTATCATAAAGGCAGAAAGAAGGGAGGAAAAGGAGGAAAAGGCTAAAAATTATCTCAAAAGAGAGAGAAGATACGGTGAGGTTTACAGAAGAATATCTCTGCCAGCAGAAGTGGATCAGGAAAAGATAAAGGCAAAGTACAATAACGGCGTTCTTGAGATCGAGATTCCGAAAATAGCCAGAAAGAGGAAGGTAATTAAGATAGAATAACTAATTTTTTATTTCGCGTATATAGTCACAACATCTCCATCTTCTAGCCTGTGATCCACTCCTACTCTCTGCCCCTGAAACTTTACACTCTTCCCCCAGATTCTTGCATACTTAAAATTCTCAAGCAAATCTCTGTGCAATTTTCTGCATACATCCTCTATTCTGGCATTTTTTCTGAGTATCATTGGCTCATCATCTGGCTTCCCTCCTGGAGGTTTGAGAAAAACCCTGATGAAGTCGAGCTTTCTGTAAATTTCTTGTTTCAGCTTTTCCACGTTTATCCTTTTCTTGGCAGAAACTGCTATGGCATTTTCCGGAATCTTAGCTGATGGATCAAGATCAATCTTGTTAACAACGGTTATTGAAGGAATGTAAGCCCTGTTTCCCAGTATGGCATCTATCAGCCTGTCTATTGTTATCCTCTCCCTGATCACAACCTCCCCGTTATGTATTCTGTATTCTCTCAACACCTCTTTGATCGCTTTTTCACTGACATCAAGCTTAACAGTGGATTTTACAGTCAGACCTCCGCTAGCCTTCTTCTTGATAACCACATCAGGTCTCTTCTCATCAAGCCTTATACCACCCTCATAAAGCTCCCTTTTCAAAACATCTATGGTTTCTATTGTGAAAACATCGGCAACAAGCACTATCAGATCTGCATTTCTCACAGCTGCAAGAACCTCCCTCCCCCTCCCTCTTCCCTTTGAGGCTCCCTCTATAAGCCCTGGCATGTCAATTATCTGAATCCTTGCACCATTGAAGTGAAGCATCCCGGGGATTGGTTTGAGGGTTGTGAAGTCGTAGTCACCAATTTCACTCCTCGCTCCAGTCAGAGCGTTAAGAAGCGTTGATTTCCCAACTGAAGGATAACCGACAAGTACAGCTGTTGCATCTCCTTCCTTTTTCAGTGCATATTGCTCTCCACCGCTCTTCCTTCTCTGTTTTTCCGCCTCCTCTTTCAGTCTTGCAAGCTTTGCCTTGAGTCTGCCTATGTGGTGCTCTGTTGCTTTGTTGTATGGTGTTCTCTTGATCTCCTCTTCAAGTCTCTTTATTTCCTGAGATATGTCCATTACCAAAAACAGAATTCTTGCTTAATAAAAAACTTAAGAAGAGAATTCAAACATATTTCCTGGGATCTGTAATCTTACCCTCAATTGCCGTTGCTGCTGCTGTTGCAGGGGAAGCAAGATATATCTCTGCATTTGGGTTTCCCATCCTTCCCTTGAAATTCCTGTTCTGAGTGGAGAGGCAAACCTCGCCATCAGCCAGAATTCCCATGTGAATTCCAACACAAGGACCGCATCCTGGAGGTATAACCACGCCTCCGGCAGAGACTATAGTTCTGATGTATCCGAGCTCATCTGCCTTGAGATAAACCTCCCTGCTTGCAGGACCGACAATCAATCTTACACCCTCTGCAACCTTCCTGCCTTTCAAAATCCTCGCCACAACTTCAATATCGCTAAGCCTACCGTTGGTGCATGTGCCAACAAAAACCTGATCAACATCTATGCCTTCAACCTCAGAAACAGCTACAACATTGTCAACGTTATGGGGTTTGGCTACAAGCGGTTCAAGATCGCCAGCATCAAAAAACAGCTCCCTCTCATATTCTGCTGAGCTGTCAGGCTTCACCTCTCTGAATTTTTCCACTCTGCCTCTCTCCTTCAAATATCTCCTCGTCTCATCATCCGAATTGAATAGCCCTGCTTTTGCCCCGCACTCTATAGCCATGTTTGCCATCGTCAGCCTTTCGTCAATCCTCATCGAATCAATTTTATCTCCGTGAAACTCAAGAGCCTTGTATGTAGCTCCATCAACTCCAAGCTCACCTATTATTCTGAGCATCAGGTCTTTGGCATAAACACCGTTTTGAAACTCTCCGTAAACCTCTATTCTGAATGATTCCGGAACCCTGAACCAGTTTTTTCCAAGAACTATGGAAATTGCTATGTCAGTTGATCCCATGCCTGTGGAAAATGCACCAAGTGCTCCATAGGTGCATGTGTGACTGTCTGCCCCGACAACCAGATCTCCAGGATTCACGAACTTTTCAACCATGAGCTGGTGAATTATTCCCTCTCCTGGTTTGCTGAAGTCTGCACCAATTTCCCTTGCAAACTCTCTGATCAGTCTTTGATCATTGCTCAGCTCTTTTCTTGGTGATGGTGCAGCATGGTCAACAAAAAAGTGAGTTATTTTAGCTCCAGCTATCCTCTCCTTTGGAAAGCCAAGAGCCTTTATCTGTTTTATTGCGAGAGGGGCAGTTCCATCCTGTAATGCAATCTGATCAACCTTTGCAATAACTATGTCTCCAGCATAGGCATCGTGACCGCTTTTCTCTGAAAGTATCTTTTCTGCGATGGTTTTTCCCATGAGTGGTGGAGGTGATAGAGTGTATTTAAAGATTTTTCATCAAAAATCCTTGCTTTTGGAATGAAGGCATAGGAAAGGTTTAACTTTCTCTGAAACCATTAACTTTATGGGATTTCTGGCAAAGTTGTTCAAACTCACAATACTTTTCACAGGAGCTTTTATCCTCTTCATGATCTTCTATTACTACTACAGCGGACTTGCATATCTCCCAAACGGATACTACCAGACTGCAAGGAGCATGTATGGAGATGTTGGGGTTCATGACATCAAAAACCTCTCCTCCATCCTCAACAGAACAACCCTTCCGCCATGCAAGGAAAATAAATTTACTCCAAGCGAGGCGGCATCTTACTTGGAATGGTATCTGGAGGGTCATGGTTTTGATACTTACATCGCAAGATCAGATGCAATACATCGAATATGGCTCATAGTGATTCTGGATGACAAAAGCAGAGTTGCCGTTGAGCCAACTGCACTCTGCCAAAACACCTACTCCCCACCCGGAATAGTTGATGATCCTTCGGGAAAATACAGAAATTACTCAATTACTTGGAGAGAATACAGAGAGAAAAAGCCAGATACAACTTACAAGAAATTTCTGGAGGAATACAGATTTTATTACAATCCTCCAAAAATCTTCGACAATCCGGGACAGGCTGTTGGTATTGGAGCTGTTATAAGATACCCGGGATGGAAAAAGATGAAGGTTGAGGACATAGACTGGTGGAATTCCGAGCCATTCAGCAGAACTGTGCCATTCTCCACATGGGACTAGGTTTTTACATGTTAAAGACTAGAGCTTCCTTCCCTTAACCTTCTCCAGCTCAAATTTTGCCTTCTTCGAGATCTGCATAACTGCAAGTGTTCCTGCCATTACAGGGTCGCTAACAACGAGATCACTGACCTTTGGCACAGAACCAAACATGTTCAGGCTTATAACAGGAATTCCAGCCTTTCTGAGCTTTTTAACTTCTTCCGCAACCTTTCCCCCCATCAGACCTCCTGCAAGTATGAGTATCTCAGCTCTATGAAGCCTTGCCACTGCCTTTACAGCATCTGCAAGCTCCTCCTCTCCAATCAAAGGCATGGTATCAACGCTGATTCTCTCTCCTCTGAGGTTGTGTCTGTCTGCTTCGGTTATAGCACCCAACGCAACCTGAGAAACGAGAGCTCCACCGCCAAATATCAGAACCCTCTTCCCAAAAACCTTCTCAAATGGCTTCTCCTCCTCGATCTCTAAAACAGTTGGAAATTTTGAAATTTCCTCTCTCATCCTTTCAAAGTCCCCACCCTCAATCTCAAGATAAATCAAGGCATTTCCCTTTCTTTCACCATGCTCTATTATAAAGCTCTGGGCATAGGTTATGTTTCCTCCATGCTCCGCTATCTTGGATGTTATGTCTCTCAGAACTCCAACCTGGTTTTTCGCTATTATCTGCAAACCCCTTATCATCTTCAGAACTTCGCCCCTGTTAGTGTCTTTGTATCTATAACACCATCTATTGCCCTAATCTTCTTAACAACTACATCACTGAGCTCCTCAAAATCCTTCACAACTATTTTCGCTATCAGATCATACTCCCCAAAGAGGGGATAGAGCTCGTCAACCTCACTCAGCTTTAACAGAGCATCGTAAACCTTCCTCTCCTTCCTAGGCATGACCTTGATCAAAACAAAACCCAATGCCATGAATCTAGCTTTTCTCTCCAAAATTTTAAAACTTTCGCATGAGATAATACTCCACCTTTTCAACGTCCTCTCTCATTCCAAGCCTGATGAAAATGTAGATCAAGAGAATGTTGAATGTTATGAGCAATGGAAGGAAATATCCTTGAATTGCTGAAAGATTCCAAGCGAGATGCAGGAGTGATGCAACAAGAAGGTAGGGAAAAACGGATTTTGTTTTTCCCTCAGCCTTGAGTCCGAGACCAACACCAGAAAGTGATGTGAATGCTGAATGAGCTATTGGTGTAAGGATTGCTCTAACTATTGCAATTTCCTTTCCAAAGCTCAAACCGTATACAAGGTTCTCAAATGCTGAAAAACCGAGACCTGCAGACACTCCGTAAACAACCCCATCCATTATACCATCCATCTGCCCTCTTTTGTATGGTATGAGTATTGCAAGAAACTTTGCAAATTCCTCGACAAATGGAGCAACAAAGAGTGAATGGCTGAGAAGGAAGTATTCCACCACTGCAGATACTCCCGGAGATACTGTTGAGGAGAAGATGAAAGTGATGATGACATAAAGCTTTGGCTCGGGCTCAATCTTATCTTTGTGATAAACATACCAAAGCATGAAGAGGGTGGGTGCATAAGCGAGAAACAGATAGATCAGCATGAATCAAATTACAGCATGCCAATATTAAACTTTTAATTTAGGGGATCAGCCTGTTCCTGGCAGACTTATACTCTGCTATAAGCTTTTCTATTCTCTCAATACTCCTTTTTTCTGCCAGTTCCCTTGCTTTCAAAAGCTCTTTCTCAAGATCTTCAGAATGCACAAGCGCA
>WAJY01000177.1 GCA_015523645.1 Geoglobus sp.
AGGTTGAGGATGAGCTAAGAGTTATAATAGAATCATTCAGACCCTCAAGAATGCTGATAGATTCTATCTCCGTTCTGGAAACGCTTTATGATGATGCAGGAAGATACAGGATGCTTTCAAAGATAAGAGAGATTGTGAAGTCCAATGATGTCACCACGATAATAACCAGCGATAGCGATAAATACAATCCCACAAGCTCCAAATTCGGAGTGATAGAATACGTTTCCGATGGCTTGATTTCCCTCAGAATCGTGAGGGAGAGTGAGCTTGATGAGCCAATTCTTGCCATAGAGGTGGCTAAGATGAGGAGAGTTAATCACTCAAGAAAGCCAAGACCTTATTCGATAACTCCCAATGGAATAGAGGTTTTTGAAGAAGCGGAGATAATGTAGGAGGTGAAAGAACTGGAATGAATCTGGTTAAAGGCTTTTAATAAATTCAGGCTAAAATAATCGCAACATTAATATATTCTCCATCTCACTCTTTAAGTATGAGGGGGAAGGGAATTGTTATTTTGTTGTCCTTATTGCTTCTCGGCGTGCTAATCCTGGGATGTGCACAGGAGGAAAAGAAGCCCACTCCAACTCCAGCAAAAACAAAAACTCCAACACCAAAACCAACCAAGACTGCAACACCTAAACCTACACCAAAACCAACAGCAACACCAAAGAAGAGCGAGGCGAAGCCTACAAAGATTGAATGCACGCTTTGCCATACCAAAGCTCCCCAGTACAAACCCCATGTCAATGGTGGGCAGTACTGTGAGAAATGCCACGGCTCAAATCCCCACAAGATCCACATCGGTCCTGGAACGAAAAATCTTGACTGTACGGTTTGTCATGGACCTCCAGAGAGCATTCACATTCCAAAGCCAATTGAAGAGGGGAGGGTTGTCTGTGAGAACTGTCATGCATATCCAGATGCAACCAAGCCAAGCTACGGAAACCTGATCAACATACATCTTCCAAGAGGAAAGTACTGCACAGCTTGCCATGGAACTAACGTGGCTGGAATACACAAAACAGCAGACTCATTTGTAGCTCAGTAACAGAGGTTATGAAAGCAAAGTGGCACATATTTTTTGTTTCCTTCCTACTCCTTGCTATCCTCCTCTTCACATGCGTTTCTGAAAAAGAAGAGATTCCCAAAAATTTAAGCGAGAAGAAAGAGAACAGAAGCTGGATTGCTGAAAATGAAGAGAAAATAAAGGAAAACTACAGCGATGTTGTCTGTGAGAACTGCCATCTTAATCCAAAGAGGCAGTATGTGCCTCAGGCTGACAGAATTCAGGGACATGTTAATGGAAGTGGTTATTGCGTTTTCTGCCATGCAAAAGGAGAGGATGTTGTTAAGGCTATCGGCGATCTCCATCATTCAAGATTTAAGGATTGCATTAAGTGTCATCCAACTTTCAGCCCGAAGGATATTAAATGTGGGAATTGCCATGGTTATCCGGATCCATTCAAGGAAAGTGGTGGAAATCTGCTAAAAATTCATCTGAGCAGAGGGTTTGGCTGCAAAGAGTGTCATGGACATGATTTTCTCCGAATACACATTCAAAAAAAGAAGTTTCCGGAGAGATTCAACATATCTGGCAAATTTTCTTAAAAAACAAGTGGAGTGTAACCTTCAGCAACAAGGCTGGAGATTATGCTTCCTACATAAACAACTTCCACCTTTTCTTCAAGCTTCTCAACATATCCCCTGTTTTCAGCAATTCTTCTGCATGCCATAGCTTTCCCAGATAACTGGGAGAATTTCTCAATCATTTCAACAATCTCTTTATCTCTCTCAGCAATAAGATCTTCAACCGGACCGAAGAAAACCAGCTTTATCTCCGCCCATCCATTTTTCACAGCATTAACAGCGTACATGAGCCCCGTTAAAGCTTTCTCCTTAGCTTCAGAACCGCTGGAAATTATAACAAGAATTTTCGGCTTCATGGATTGCTCTCTTCTTTCCCGCTTAAATAAATTTCCTCGTCGTCATATTTGGTGTTGAAGAATCTCCATATTCTTTCAGCAGTTTTTTTCCCTATCTTAGGCACTTTAACTAGGTCTTCAACTCCAGCATTGGCGATGTTTCTCAGTGTTTGGAACCTTTCAAGGAGATTTTTTGCTATTACCGGTCCAACGTCGGGTATTGCAGAAACAACATATTCAAGCTCTTCCTTGAAGCTCCTCTTTGTTTTATCTGAGTGAACGACAATGTGCCTCTTCTTTATCTCCTGCTCTCTTCTTGCAATTGAAAAAAGGAAGTCTGATGTCTCAGCTTCATTTTTTGTGAATATTATCGGAATGCCAAAATCCACTGCAATTGTTGCAATAGCACCCCTTACTGACTCTGGATTGATTCTGCGCCTTCCATAAATGTTTTCTCCCTCTATTATCAAAACAGGCTTATCATAACTCCTTTTGAGGTTCATGATCTGTGAGAATATCTTAGCCTCATCAACAATGCTGTTAACAAAGTCATCCACCGTTTTTCTCTCCACTGCTACTCTATCACTCAAAACATAGTCAGCTACATCAAGATTCCTGACAACTATCTCAGCACCTTTCTCTCTCAGCATTCTAACGACTCCAGACCTCATCTCCCTTGAATCAACATTCACAACAACTTTCTTTTTCTCCTCCTCAATTTCTATAAAATCAGAGAGAGTGGAGCTTGGAGAGGATCTAATCTCATCCTTCAGCCTGTAAAGCATCTCGTACATCATCCTCTCCTTTCTGAGACTTGTCCAGTAGTATGCCTCATCTCTTGTGCTCTTTGTTATCAAAACAACTATTCTTCCTTCTCTCCCTCTTCCAGTTCTCCCCTTTCTCTGAATCGCCCTTATCTCAGATGGGACAGCCTCATAAAAAACAACAAGATCCGTTGATGGTATGTCAAGTCCCTCCTCACCAACGCTTGTTGATACAAGGACATTTATCTCTCCCCTCCTGAACGCCTCAAGCACTTCAATCTGCATCTTCTGACTCATTCCTCTATCATCTTCTCTGTTAGCCTGCCCTATAAACTTTTCAACTCTGAAACCGCTCTTTTTAAGCTCTTCAACAAGCTTGTCAGCTGTATCTCTGAAATTTGCAAAAACTATTACTCTAGAGTCTTCGTTCTCCTCAAACTGCTTTTTAAGTATTGATTTTAGCATTTCAACCTTTGGATGGTCAATGCTAACCTTCATAGCCCTTATCAGACTCTCCCTAAAAACAGGATCTTCAAAGAGGTTTTTTGATGCCCTGCTACCCCTCCCCTTTGCCTCTTTAAAGAGCCTCCTCAGGTATCTTCTGAGCGCTTCCACACCCTGAGTTTCTATCAGCTCAATGGCATGCTGAATCTTCATTATCTCTGCGAGAATTGAAAGAGCTTCAAAATAAACCTGATTCCCGCTCTCTCCAGCCTGTGACTGCAAAGCTTCTTGCAATGCTAACAGCTCTTTCTTTGTCGCATTTGATATTTCTATGTCTAGACCGAGTTTTTCAAACCTCTTGTACCTAACCTTCAAAGCCCTCTCAAACCCATCCCTGACAATCTTAAGCTCCTTTGGTATGTCAACCTTTACCCATTCAATGTCCTTATGAGTGACATAAGGTTTTACATCCAAGTCGTACTCTGTCTTTATTTCAAGATTTTCGATGTAAAGATTCTCTATAACCTCCCTGATCCTGTCTATATCACTTCCCGGGGAAGCTGTGATCGCAAGTATTAGACTCTTTCTTGCTTTCTGCATATATTCCTTGGCAATAAAAACATAGGCATAATTTCCAACAGCCCTGTGAGCTTCATCAAAAATCACCAGAATGAAGTCGGAGAGATCGAGCTTTCCAGAAATCAGATCATTTTCAATAACTTGTGGAGTTGAAACTATGATTTTAGCCTTCTTATACATTTCAGGTCTCTTCTCTGGAGAGGTTTCTCCGCTAACAGAGACTATCTTTTCCTCTTCCAGCCTTAGCTTTTTTCTCAGAAACTCTGCATGCTGCTCAACAAGCGGTTTGGTTGGAGCAAGAAACAAAACTTTCCCATCCTCGTTGAGAAGTCTGGATGCGATTACAAGCAGAGCAACAACGGTTTTCCCCAGACCTGTTGGAAGAACGATCAGTGTATTCTGAAGTAAGGCTGATGCAGCAAGGGAGAGCTGGTAACTTCTTCTCTCTATGGATTTTGGTTTTATGAGGGGGTGGGAAATGTATTCCATCAGATTTAATTTTTAAAGAAGATTAAAAACTGTTTTGACATCTCATCTGTATTTCTTGAGGATCAGTGCGAGCATTATCGAGAGGTAGCCGAATTGCAGAAAAACTCTGATCCATTCCATGCTTGCTGAATAGCCGAAAAGAACTGAAAATACTCCTCCAACTATTCCCTTGTGATGGAGGGGATTATCGGCTGTTAAGCCTAGGTTGTATGCCTTTTCAAAAAGCCAAGATTCATAGCCGTAACCTTCAGCAACCTCAACAAGCTCATGGGTTCCATATCCCAGAATTCCTGAGGCTATGAACGCAAGGAATATGCTAGTCACATAGAAAAACTTTCTTATGCTTATCCTGAACTCAACCCTAAAGATTGCAATGCTCAATAGAATTGCAAATCCCAATCCAGTCAGACCTCCTAAAAGCGTGCCAAAAGCATCTCTTGAGACAAAGGGTGTGAGAAAAAGGATGGTCTCGATAACCTCCCTCACAACAAATATGAATGCCACTATCGCTATGCCCCACTGGAACTTTCTTCTCGCTTTATATTCTATCTCCTCCTTTATTTTTTCTCCAGCCATCCAGAGTATCATGTAAGTTAGAACGGCAACAGCTAAATAGGATGCAAGAGACTCAAAGATCTCCTTTTGTGTGCCTTTCAGTCCTCCAAACAGTGTCAGTATGAAGAAGGCAACAATGATTCCACTGAGAAGAGCTATAAGAGAGCCCAGGTATGCGTATCTAATCTCATCAATTCTATTGCTCCTTCTGAGATATGCTACCAGCACGGCAACAAGCAGTGTTGCCTCAAAGCCCTCTCTCATCGTTATAACAAACTGCCCTATCATTTCAACACCCTTCAAAAGTTTAGGGTAACCTAAACTATATAAGAGTTTCTAGTTTCAGGGCTATGCTAGCTATCCAATTCAATGCCGTAAACTCTCTCAATGTTATCCCTGCAGATTTTTGCAACAAATCCTTCATCAAAGCCACTCTGAATTAATTCAGCAATCTTTTTTGGAACCGTTTTTGGTCCCAGAACACTTCCAGGTCTTTCCTTATCATCTATATAATCCGTCTCAACCACAAATCTGTCTCCTTGTTGTGCTGCTTTAAGCACGTTGTTTCCTATGGCAATCACTGACGGAAAAATGCCCAACTCTTTGAATTCATCAATCTTTGCCGGAGAAAAATGCTTTATTACCCTCTCCTTCCTGATTCCTATTTTTTCCGCCATTTTTGCTATTTCCATCATACCTTCTTTCGTGTATCTTTCGGTGTGAAGCTGAACCGCACAGTCAACCTCTTTTGCCACTTGAAAGGCATGCATCATCACCTCATTGCTCACCTTCCATGTGTAATCGCTTACCTTATAGTGAGGTCTTCCAGACTTTATCGCAACGGCTTTTCCCTCAGCAACATATTGTCCAGCAATCTCGAGAGCCTCTTTCATAATCTCTCCAGCCTTATCAATCCCCCACCTCTTTGAAAGAATTGTTATCTCTGCTGGATGAACTGAAAGTATGCTGTAAGCTCTGACTATCTCATTTGCCTTCTCAACAAGCTTAATGTGTTCATCAAACATAGCCTTAAAATCCTTCCCGCTCGATGGATTAACCTTATAATGGTGACTGAGGAGAGAGACAAGAAAAACATGAGTTCCTCCTGCCTGTCTGAACTGCTTCAGAGCTTTTAGCCTTAAATGGTTGTATAGGTGCATGTGGTTGTCTGTTATGACAAGCATGGAGCTTTGAAAACGTGAAGACTTAAAAATGTTCATTCTTTAATCATTGAATTAAGCAAATCAACACAACCATCAATGTGACTGAACCTCTTTCCATGTTTCTCAGCTATTTCAACAATCTTTTTAAAAGCTCTCTTGATATCAGATGGATTTTCTGTTATCATGAAAAGCTGAGCAAATCTTGGATGCCTTCCGAGCTTTCCACCGGCAAGCAATTTGAATCTAACCTCACCCCTTATAGCTTTGTAATCGCAGCTCCTCATGCAATCTCCACATCCAATACAGTTTTCATTAAATTCAGGATATCCTTTGAACTCTATTCCATCTTCCTTGCATGCTCTATAGCATTTACCGCATGACACACATCTCTCTTTATCTAGCTCCGGGATGATAAATGCTATAACCCCAAAGTCCTTTATCTGTGGAGCAGAGCATGCGTTGGGACATGCAGAGAAGCCTGATTTTATCCTTTCATGACTTCTTTTTGCTATATGAGATGATTCTTCTACAATTAATTCTATGTCTTTTTCAAGAATTTTTAGATTGAACAAGGAGTTCCTGCAGTGTCTGCAAAATTCAACTTCAAATCCATCTTGGCTCACACGAAGAAAAGCTTGCTGAATAAAATAACTGTATCCCCTAAGAATTTCGGTCAGTAAAGTCTTTTTCTGCCTTCTCCTGGACTTAAAGAATACACCTCTTCGGCTTCAATAACAAGTGCACCCTTTGGCTTTCTTCTACCCTTCGATTTTTCCTCAACAAATCTCTTAATCTCAGAAAAATATTCTCCCTTGTAGTCTATCCAAGCCTTTCCTTTGATGAGATATCCATAAAATCCCTTTTCTCCTCTTTCGGCAAAACCTATGCTTGCTTTTCCTGTTTTTTCTACATTTTTTGTTGTCTTTTTTATGAAATTGTATGCAACAACGATTTTGTTGTCAATGCATCTCACATAGCAGACAGGAGCTAAATGTGGCATGTCATCGCATGTTGAAATCCAAAAGAGTCTCTGGGTGCAGTCTCCTTCAAACATTTGAAGAATCTTCTCCTTTTCCATACCCTTATCTGAAAATTTCAAAATAAAAGCTTTTCATAACATTCATCAAAATTTCAGTTGAATTATGTTTTAACTCAACTCCTATACTTCGCTTATAAGCTCATGGAGTCTCATACCCATACCTTCCCGAATCTCCTCAAC
>WAJY01000178.1 GCA_015523645.1 Geoglobus sp.
AAAAAAGTTCTGCCCTACTTCAGGAATTGGCTCTGAGCTTGATGAAAAGCGAGGAAGAAGGTTTTTATTTTCATTTTATTTTGAAGTTTTGATGGGAGAAGATAGTGTGAGGATCAGGGAGAAGCTCTCCACATACCTAGAACATAGATTCGGCAAGAACATTCCAGAGTTCTATCAGGTTTACATGGCTACCCCCGAAATTCTGGAGAAATTCATTGTGTTTCGGGATTACGTGATGAAAGAAGGAAAGCTTTCGAGAGAGACAAAAGAAAAGATTGCATATCTTGTATCAGTTTTGAATGAGTGCGAGGCATGCAGCATAGCTCACAGAAAGCATCTGAAGGAGTATGGATGCTCAGATAAGGAGATTCAGGCTCTTGAACTGCTGGAATTTCATGAGCTAGATGAAAGAGAGTCTGCTGCCTTAAATGCAGCCTATGAGGCTGTTGTAAGCAGAAAGATATCTGACAAAACCATGGAAAAGCTAAAAAGGTTTTATGATGAAGCCGAGATAATTGAGATTGTCTCTGTCATCTCCCTTTACGTGTTTCTCAACACATTCAACAATGCCCTTGGATTGAAATAATGGAAAATGAAGTGTAAAAGGAATTTCCGGTGGGTCGTTAAAGGACAAAATTATTGGGCTAGTAGAATGCAAGATAAAAAAGGCAGAGCTATTTTGATAATTTTGGCAGAAAAATTCATAATTAAACAAGTTTAAAGCAGCTTATAAGGATAAGATAACAAAAAACCGGTGATGAGGTGAGCATATTCGAGAGAATTGAGACCGTTGACAAAAGGCTGAAAAAGGCAAACCTTAATGATTTTGAAGACAGAATTAGAAAGCTCATTCTGATTGAGTTTGCTCAGAGGGGCAAGGCTCCAAAAATCGGTGAGATCGCAGGGATGTATGGATATCCTTTAGAGATGGTCAAGGAAGCTGTTAGAAAGCTTGAAGAGGCAGATGTTCTTGCAGTGGATGAAGATGAGATAACTTTTGCATACCCCTTTTCAGCCTCAAAGACAAATCATGCCGTTGTCTTTGAAGACGGGCGTAAGGTTTATGCCTTATGTGCAACTGATGCACTCGGCATTCATTTTATGCTGAACGAGCCAATACTGATAGTTTCTGAATGCCCATACTGCAGGAGAAAGCTGGAGATCAAGCTTGAAGATGGAAAAATTGCTTTCTATGAGCCAGATGAAATTGTGAAGTATGTTGCCATAGAAAAGAAGTGTGGATGTTCAGCCAAAGCTCTATGCCCTTTCATAAACTTTTTCTGCTCTAGAGAGCATTTGGAGAAATGGAAGAAGGATAATTTAGAATACGCTGGTGGAGAGGTTTATTCTGTTGAGGAAGCTGTTAAATATGGGAAGTCGATTTTTGAAAACTTGTTAAGATGAGTCTTCTGTGACCAATAAAGCCTTTGATATGCAGATTAAAAACTAACAAAGAAAACTTGTTAATAAAAATTAAAAAAGCAAATTAAAAAAGCTCGTTCAAGTAAATTAGGTGTTTTCCAAGCTTTCCTCCGTAATTGCCTGCTGTGATTTTTACAACACCTGGGATCCTTGTTGCAGCCTCTATTCCAACTTTTGTTGCTTCTTTGATAGCATCGATACTTATTCCATTGATAACTATCTCGTAAACAGCTTTCACACCTTCAGGAATCTGTGTATCAGGAACCTGCTCCTTTATGCTTGGGGCAAACTTCTCGTTTGTTGTGGCGTTGAGGAACTTGTATTTGTTGGCTCCAACTTTTGAGCCAGAAGCCACAATTCCTCCGGGGAATGGAGTTATGACGCCCTCAACTTCAGCTATAGCTTGAACTGCTGCTTTTGCTGCAGCCAGAGCTGAAGGCTGGGTCTCACCCATTATGAAGAAGTTTCCTCCTGCGATGCCATTCACATAGCCTATATCGTTCTCAATCAAAAAGTCCCCTTCCATCATTGGAATTGCCCACATTTTTCTTCCATTAACCTCAATTTGCCTTTCAAACCCATCAGCAAAATATCTCAGCTTATTGCCTGTGTCAAACTTCTCCTCCGCATCAGGCAAACCATTGAAAACAGCTGTAGTCGGAGCTGTCAGAACGCACTGCCCAAGTCTTGCAATCAGCTGCTGTTCAAGTCCTTTC
>WAJY01000179.1 GCA_015523645.1 Geoglobus sp.
CTTTTAAGCCATAGATAAGCTTCCCTCCTCATCAGTTTCATTTCCTCCATTCAAGACTATTTTAATCTATGGTCACATAAAAACAGTAGATGAAAAGACAACACAAAAAATTTTTATTCTAGGCTCCTTTACTTTTCCCAATGAACGAGAGATTGGAAAAATACTGGCAAATACCTCTTATCCTCACCGCAATAATTCTTGGTCTCTACTTAAGAATTGTAAATCCTTGGAATTCTGTTTTCGTTCCTTGGATGGAGGGGGCAAGGCTTAGCGGTAATGATCCTTGGTATTATTTCAGGTTGATAGACTCTGCAATTCACAACTTTCCAAACAGACTGTGGTTTGATGCATTTACAAAATATCCTTATGGAACATACTTGCATTTCGGTCCGTTTCTCGTTTATCTGGGAGCAATAACCTCCATGCTTTTTGGAGCAAACACACCAGAGCAAATAAGGAGTGTGATAGCCTTTATTCCTGCAATTGGAGGTTCTCTTCTAGCAATACCAACATACATTCTAGCCAAAGAGGTTTTTGGTAAGAAATCAGGAGTTATTGCTTCATTTCTCATTGTGCTCGTTCCTGGGCAGTTAATGGCAAGGAGTGTTCTGAGTTTCAACGATCACCATATCTGGGAGGTTTTCTGGCAGATTGCAACTCTTGGAACGTTTATCCTTGCATACAATAGGTGGAAGGAGAATGTACTGAGAAAAAACCTTGAAGAAAAGAAAAAGCTAGCATATCCAGTAATATCTGGATTTTGTTTAGGTTTCTATCTTCTTGCTTGGGCACCTGGTTTTATCTCCGCCCTATTGATACTCTCATTTGTAATGATTGTATACCTTCTGAAAATGTTTTTTAAAACACCATCAGAAAATTTAGTTTTTGTTTCCTCACTCACTTTCATAATTGGCTCTCTACTCTATCTTCCCTTTGCATTCAAGTCAGCTGGTTTAAATACAGCAAGATACACACCATTTCAACTCTTAATTCTCCTTGGTTCTGCAAGCCTTGTTGTTACTTTTTATGCAATTGAGAGATATGTTGAAAGGGGGACATTTGAGAGATTTGGAATAGATAAAAGGTATGCATTTCCTCTAACAATTCTCACACTATCTGCAGTAATAATCATTTTTATTTTTAAAATTGCTCCAGATTTTACAAGAAATTTAATGAGTATTTTCAGAGTTGTCCAGCCAAAAGGAGGGGCATTAACCATAGCAGAGGTTCAGCCCTTCTTCACAATTGGAGGTAAATTCAGCCTTACACCTGCCTGGCAAAACTTCAGCATCACCTTCTTTTTTGCGATTCCCGCAATGCTATACTATGCTTATAGAATGATAAAGGCAAGGGATGAGAAACTTCTCTTCATACTCATCTGGGGATTTGTTATGCTCATAGCTTTATCAGGTCAAAACAGATTCGCATACTATTTTGGCGCAGTCTCAGCAATCTTCTCATCTGCAATTGCTAGCGAGATACTGGAGAAGATAAAATTCTATGATTACATAGCAGCTACAATTAAGAATGACAAAAGAAGGATGAAAAAAATAGGAACGAAAAGCCTGGTTGTAGGGGCTCTTTTGCTTTTTATACTGATCTATCCTACCTTCTCTCAAGCCAATACGTACAGCAAGTATTCTGCAGGTGGCATAAACAAGCAGTGGTATGATGCCTTAATATGGATGAGGGAAAACACGCCAGGAAAGGAGATGTACGATCAATTCTACTATAAGCTTTACAAACCACCTGAGGATCCTAAGGAGAGGTATCCCTATCCAGAAGGAGCTTACAGCATAATAAGCTGGTGGGATTATGGACACTGGATTACAGCCATAGCACACCGCATTCCTGTTGCCAATCCATTCCAGCAGGGCATAGGCAATAAATACAATGATGTTCCAGGAGCGGCTCCATTCTTCACAGCATTCAATGAAAGCTATGCAAACAAAATTGCAGAGTTCTTCGATGTTAAGTATGTTGTTAGTGATGTTGAGATGGCAACAGGGAAGTTCTATGCGATGGCTGTCTGGGCGGAGGGAAGTCTTGATAAGGCAGGTAGAATTTACTATGCAGGATCTGGGATAGTTTACATGGATCCAACAGGAAAGCTTGGAATATCTTTAACCGGAAGACTGCC
>WAJY01000180.1 GCA_015523645.1 Geoglobus sp.
ATGAAATTGAGGAGTTGTATCCCAGATTTTATGATATTGCCATAAGGGAGGGAGAAAGAAAAGCAGCAACATCCTTCAGGTGGGCTATGGAAACTGAAAAGGTGCATGCAGAAATATATAGAAAGATCAAGGTTCTTTTAGAGAGTGGAAGGGACAAGACCTTTGAGGATAAGATATACGTATGTCCCACATGCGGGTACATATTCGTTGGCGAGGCTCCAGAAGTCTGTCCGATTTGCAGTGTCTCAAAAGAGACTTTCAGAGTTTTCTGATTGAGTCCTGTTGCTCAGTTAAAATTCTGTTTTATTTTTTCGAGTTAGAGAGACGGGAAAACCAGAGACAAAGATGTGAAAGTTGAGAAAATGTTAGGATTAGACACGGGAGCATTCAAAGAAAATCTTTAACACAACCTACTATCTTATCATTAGATAAATAATCCCTGAAAAAACATTTACATTTGATAAGATAAAGTAAGAGCCTTAATTTGCTCAGCTCCTTTACCACAATTTTCATAAACACATTTTTAAAGCAAGGAGGAGATGTTAGATAGCAGGATTGCCGGGGTGGCAGAGAGGCACTGCGCGGGCCTGGAGAGCCCGTGTGCCGTAAGGCACGCGTGGGTTCAAGTCCCACCCCCGGCGTGCTTACTTTTTGTTAAAAGCCCTATACCTTATCACGAAATTTTTGAGCGCAGAAGGGATATACTGATTTTACAATTAAGCAACCTAAATAAATTTTGAAATATATTAAGATTGTCTAGCTCAGTCCAAGCCTCTCACTCGAGTTTAGTCCGACTATGAGTTTAGGGTGCGTATAACTGAAATCTTTTTCCCTTTTCAATTGATTTGTCTTTTCCTGAAATTGTTTTCCAGTCTACCGAAAAGTCTATGTGAAAATAAATGAGAAAGGGAAGAACAAAAAGAAGAGAAGGAGGTGTATTCGCACCAAAAGAAAGCATTCTATAAGTTTGTGACACAAAAGCTGGTTTTACTAAATGAAAAGTAGATAATAGCTTATTTTACTGAAAACGTAATAAAAGTGTTAAAAGAGGCTGTGAATGATTAGATTAAGCCTGAGTAAATTCTCACCGACACAGGGACTCAGTTCTACGCATCTACAGTGAGAAGAAGGCTAAAGGATGTCCTGATTTAAGAAATTTCTTGAGAAGAATGGTATAGAGCATATTGTTGGTAGAATTAACCATCTTCAAACGGATGAAAGATCGAGAGGTTTTATAGAACGCTGGAAGCTAAGGTCAGGGATTTTGATATGATATATGAGTTCGTAGAGTGGTATAATTCCAGAAGACTCGCATGAGTTTGAATTTGGAGGAACCGGTGATCCATTATCAAGTTCTTCTAAGAAAGTTCCCTTTTTTAAAGGTTGTTTGAATTTAGCGAGAGTAAGTTGATCGAGGGGTGAAATTATTTAAGGATGTCACTAGGTCTTGTTCTAAGCTTTTAAGCGATAAAATCAAATTTGAAGCCATTAACATTAAAAAGAAGATTTTTAGATTTGTGAAAAGCCCAAGATGGCTTTTCTTATTTCCCTGATCATTTGGGGCATGTCTATATCCATTGGACAGACAATCCTGCACTTCCCGCAGAGTGTGCAGATAAAAACCTCCTCTCTCATCTCACCAAGTATGGCACTCCACACCATTCCCATAGGACCGCCATAAACCCTGCCTCCCCACACATTTCCTGCAAGCTGGAAGACAGGGCATTCAAGCTGACATCTGCCGCATTTAACGCAAGCAAGCTGTTCCCTGAATTTTGTTTTACTTCTCCCATTATCTATGAAAATGACAAAGAAATCCTGATCATCTATAGGAAGGTTTACGTTTATGTAGGATGGAGGATACGTGCCTAGAAATGCTGATTGAACTAGCACAGCTTTCAAAGCCAAAATATCATCTGGTAAAATTTTATCAATGCTTATCAAAGCCACACAGGTTTTTGGGAGTGAAGTGGATAGTCTGATATTACCTTCATTCTCCACTAAAAAAATTCTGCCTGATTCTGCTGAAACAGCATTGCAGCCAGATATGCCCACATCTGCATCGATAAACTTCTCACGCATAACCTGCCTGACCTTTCTCACAAGCTCTTCTGGATCTCTTCCATCAACTCCGATTTTTTTCAGCACCTTTGCTGCCTCCTCCTTTGTGTAGTGAAGGGCTGGAGCGATAACATGCATCGGTTTGTCTTTTGCGAGCTGTATTATTAGCTCTCCAAGGTCGGTTTCCCAGACTTCATTCCCAAGTTTCTCGAGATATTCTCTCAATTCTATTTCCTCAGAAATCATGGATTTGGCTTTGACAATGGTCTTTCCGCTTTTTACTATCTCTCCTGCTATTTTCCTTGCCTCCTCTGCATCCTTAGCAAAATAAACTGTTGCACCACTCTCTTCAAGCTTCTCCATTGTCTTTTTTATCCAGTAGTTGAAGTTTTTCGCCACCTCCAGCTTTGCCTTTTTAACCTCATCAGAATATTTTTTCAGGTAGCCATGCTTGTCTAAGCTCTCTTTAACACCTCTCCCTAGGTTGATTCTTGTTCTCTTTATTCCCTCTCTTATCCGCATATTCCTGACAACAGAATAAATATCCATGTTACTCCCCATCCTTTTCCAGTATCACAGTCAGCTTTACCGCTCCATGCATACCAAATATGAGCATTCCCTCTATATCTGCAGTTTTGGAAGGTGTGTTTGAAGCAAAAATTATTCTTTCCCTCTTCTTAGCCTCCAAAAAAGCAGAAATTGTGTCAGGCACTACTGCGTTTTTCTTCACTATGGTAACATGGTGGTCTGCAAGGGCTGATTTTTTTCGCTCCTCCTCACCACCCATGAAGATTATTCCAGTGTCTTCTGCAACGCTTATCGCACTGCTTACATGAGCATTTTTAAATTTTGAAGCTGTTTCCTCAGGATTATCTGAGATCAAAACCTCAATTCCATTTTTTTGAAGTATCTGGACTATTTTCTCCATTAAATCACCTCAAAAGCGTTGCGAGATCCTCAACATTACCTCCAGCTCTTCTAAGACTTATCAAACATATTGGGCAGGCGGTCACAATCTCCCTTTTGCCAAACTCCTCCACTCTGAGTCTTGCTATCTCCCTTGAAATAATAGGTGAGCTGTATTCAGCAGCACCCCCACAGCAAGATGTCATTTCTCCAGAGTTTTCCGGGATGAAGCATGGAATTCCAGCTTTTTTTAGAATGGAAGACAAAAATTCATTCATCTCGCAATATCTGCTGTAGTAGCATGGGTCGTGAACACCAATTTTCCCATTCTTCTCTATTCTTCCATTTTCGAGCTTTATTATTTCTATATAGCTTCTCACTTTGGATTTTACTCCAGTAAATTCTGGATAGAGCTCCTTCATAGCATATGTTGTGTGGGGATCAACTGTGATTATCCTATTCACTCCATGTTCCTCAAGGGTCTCTGC
>WAJY01000181.1 GCA_015523645.1 Geoglobus sp.
AGGCTGTCATAGACAGTTACATGGAATCAAGAGGTGTCAGACTTAAAGTAAATCTTGACCAGCCTGATGTTATTGTGAGATGTGACCTCATTGGCAATGATTTCATGGTGGGCATAGACATGACAGGAGATGAGGGTTTGCACAAAAGAAGATATCGTGTTTACAAGCATCCTGCACCTCTAAACCCTGTAATTGCCGCCTCTCTCATTTATCTCTCTGGCTGGACGCACAAAAACACTCTTCTCGATCCGTTTTGTGGAAGCGGAACAATACTGTTTGAGGCGGGTATGATTGCCAGAAACGTCTCTCTATGCAAATTCAGAAAAGATTTTGCCTTTACAAAATTCTTCAGTAAGATCCCGGAGATAAGGGAAACCAAGGTTGATCTCAGACTGTACGGTGTCGAAAGATTTAGAAAGCATGTGGAGGGGGCGAGAGTTATTGCTGAGCATGTTCAAATTTATCCAAAATTTCTTGAGGGATATGCAGAAAAGATCGATGAGTATTTCGATGAAATAGATTTTATAGTTACAAATCCGCCCTACGGGCTTAGAATTGGAAAGAAAAAGGTGATTGAAAGGATTTACTCAGGTTTTTTGAGATCAGCATCCAAAATATTGAAGGAGAAGGCTGTGGTAATTACAGCCGAAAAGGAGTTGTTTGAAAGACATGCGCAGGAGTGCTTTTCAATGATAGACAAGTATGATGTACGTTACGGTGGACTTAATGCAGGCGTTTACGTTTTGAGAGATTAATGGATCTAACGCAAGTCAGAGCAAAGAAAGGAATGGCAAAGAAGGATGCCGGAATTGCTGAGACAAACGCTCTGATTGTAAATGCTAGAGCGATGTTCATCCTTTTCATAGAAAAGGCTGTGGTTACTGTATCTCCAATTCTCAGCATAGGAGGTGTCAGAATAAAGGAAAGGACGAGAAATAGAACGATGAGCATGAAATCGTAGAATCCAATGTCAAAGGTACTTCCTCCTTTTCTAAACTCATAAATCACTTTAAAATATGCCAGTAAATTGAGCATGAGGACTGAGAAAAGGGCGATGTAGATGAGCTCTGCTTCACTTGCAAAAGTTAAGAAATGAGAGATTATGAAGTATATGGATGTTATGTAGGGATAGTAGAAGAGCGAGGAGATGAGGACAGGAATTACAGCTCTTCTCATAGCTGCGCTCCAGAATTCAAAGCAATTCCGAGCAAGGAGAACTGAGAATGGAAAGGCAAGACCGATAAATTGAATGCTGTTTGTCAAGGTTGATGAGAGAACAAGAAACAATGGAGTTCGGCTAATTCCAAAGAAGGAAACAACATTCAATAGTATTGATGCAGAGATTAGCAGGAGGGAAATTAGAAATCCAGAATGTCTAAAGGATCTAGCTTTCATTGGGTATTCAAGGAGGGGGAGATTTAAATTAATTTTTTCTTTTTTGCGAGACTACCGGCTTTCAAATCCATTTGAATAAAAAGGGTTTTGAGATAGCTCAATCAATGCTCAAATCAAGATAAAAATATTTGTTATTGTCAAAGCTAACAGCATGCCAGAGAAAGGGTGAAAGTTTTTTATTCTGGCAAATCAACTGGTTGTTGTGTACGGTACTTTTGAAATAAGTGATTTCCAAGCTGAGTTTGGAAATTTCAGGATTAAAGTTGAAAGAGATGGAAAGCTTTACAGATACGTCAGAGAGGGAAAAGAAAGAGTTGAGAATGTGATTTCATCTAACTCCTCAAAGCTCATCATAAATCCGGTGGAGCCTGTAAATCTCCCGAAAAACATAACAAACTTCCTCCAGATAGAACTCTCTAAGAAAATAATCCTTGAGCCCGGATTGCAGGCGGAGGTGTACGTAAAGTTCCCGATAGAAGTAGGTGTTTTTCTTGCATCAAAGAAAAAGATTGAGATTGTTGATGTTTTCAGCCTTCAAAAGCCCAAATACTCTCTTTATGGAAGCCCAAGTGATGGTGTTGTTTGCAGATACTGGGAGAGTGAAGTGTTCTTTAAGAAACCTGAAATTGATCCCCTGAAAGAGGGAATAATCAGGCTTAAGGTTGAGAACAAGGCAGATGAATGGGTAAGTCTAAAGTCCTTGGTTTTTGACGTTTACGGAATGAAGATTTATTACAATAGCGATTCTGTTATCAGTTTTGGTGAGGTCGAGCTGAAGTCAGAAAGGGTTGGAGAGACTACGTTTTTGGACAGGAAGAGTGTAAAGGGTATGAGAAAGTCTGTAGAGTTGTTTACGGCTAGAAAGGTTCCGATTGTTCGAAAGAGCTTTGTTATGGAGATGGGACTGTGATAGATGTCTTAAACTACACACTCTACGGGGATGTGACTCTCTATGATCTGGTTTTCGTAATAGTTGTGATGTTCTTTGCCTCAATTCTTGCGAGATTCATAACTGCAAATGTGAGAAGAACGCTGATAGACAGGATGAAGAGAGATCAGCTTGAAATACTGCTTAAGATAATTTATTTTGGAATTCTGATAATCGCATTTGTCTCAGTTTCACCTTCAATTGGAATAAAGCTGTCTGGACTGCTTGTTGCAGGAGGTATTGCAGGCATAGTCATAGGTTTTGCCAGTCAAAGCATAGTTTCAAACCTCATTTCCGGGCTGTTTTTGATATGGGAAAAACCGATCAAAATAGGAGATCAGATAAACGTTGATGGCGTTTCTGGGTTTGTGGAGGACATCCATATAATGTCGACAATTGTAAGGACTTATGATGGTTTGTATGTGAGAATACCAAATGAGAGGGTTTTTACATCGAGCATAACAAATTATGTTGCAAACCCGGTGAGAAGGTTTGAGTATACAATAGGTATAAGGTATGCTGATGACGCTGAAAAAGCAATAGAGATCATAAAGAAGATAATTGATGAACATCCATTTGCTTTGAAGTATCCAGAACCGGCTGTTTTTGTTGACAGCCTTGGAGAAAGCTCTGTTAACATAGTTGTAAAGATCTGGGCTCCTTCTACTGAGTGGTATTCTGTAAAAATGGACCTTCTCTGGAAAATAAAGAAGGAGCTTGAAGACAATGGCATAGAGATCCCATTTCCACAAAGGGTAATATGGTTTGCAAATCAACCAGAGTTTCAGAGACAACAAAAAGATTAAATATTTTGGTTGGTATTTTAAGAGCAGGTGGTGATACCATGGGAACTGTAAAACCAGCCTACATCAAAAACATAGCAATAGAACTGCTGAAAAAGTATCCGGATGTATTTACAGGCAACTTTGATGAGAATAAAAAGCTTGTTGAGGAGCTTACAAACATAAAGAGCAAGATTGTGAGAAACAGGGTTGCTGGTTACATAACCAGAAAGGTGAACAGGGGATGGAAGAATGTTTGAGGGTGTAATTCCCGCCCTTGTCACCCCTTTCAAGGAGAACTTTGATGTTGATTTTGAAGGTATTGCAAAAAATCTGGATTATCTTGAAAAGCATGTAAATGCCCTTGTTCCAGCAGGAACTACAGGGGAAGCTGCAACACTGAGCTATGAGGAACACATAGAAGTTGTGAAATACGTCTGTGAAGTTGCAAAAAAGCCAGTTATTGCTGGAGCGGGATCAAACTCAACAAAAGAAGCTCTGTTCCTTGCTAAGGAGGTTGAAAAGGCTGGAGCTGATGCGGCAATGTTTGTAACACCATACTACAACAAGCCAAATCCTGAGGGTCTTTTCCAGCATTACTCCAGAATTTCCCAGGAGATATCGATACCGATAATCGTCTACAATGTCCCAAGCAGAACTGGAATAAATACAACCCCTGAAACTGTTAAAAGGCTTGCAGAAATTGATAGTGTTGTTGGCATAAAGGAGGCAAGTGGAAATCTGAAGCAGGTGGCTGAGATTATAAAATTAACCCCCGAAAACTTCATACTGCTTTCAGGCGATGACTTCATGACCCTGCCCATCCTACTTCTTGGAGGGAATGGAGTTATAAGTGTTGCAGCAAATGTTGCTCCTCAGATAATGCAAGAGATGTATCAGGCTTTCAGAAGTGGAGATGTTGGAAAAGCCAGGGATTTGCACTACAAACTTATGCCCCTTTATGATGCCCTTTTCATAGACACAAATCCGATTCCTGTTAAGAAGGCTCTCGAACTCATGGGGCTTGCTGCAGGAAAGCCAAGACTGCCGTTGGTTGAGCTGAACAAAGAAAAGACAGAAAAACTAAGGAATGTCCTTTCCGAGCTTGATCTGATTTAAAAATACCTGAAAAAACATTTTTCAACACTCTCGGC
>WAJY01000182.1 GCA_015523645.1 Geoglobus sp.
GATGGTGTCTGCGGGAATAAATAAGAGGAAATTTGGCGGGAATGTTTTTGTCGCAGTCGAACATGGAGATGATGAAAAGCTTACGAGGGCTATGAGTGGAATATACAGACTGAAGGACAAAATGGATGGCGCAATTGCTGTAATTGGAAACGCTCCTTCTGCCTTGATTGCAGTTTGCAATCTGATAAATGAGGGAGTAAAACCCAAGCTTGTTATAGGAACTCCGGTGGGGTTTATTAATGCTGCAGAGTCAAAAGAGATGTTGAGAGAGCTTGATGTACCATCAATAACGACAAGAGGCACGAGAGGAGGATCAACCCTTGCTGTTGCGATTTTCAATGCCATTGTAAATCTCGCCTATGAGAGACCCGATTGAACATTACATATACCCCAAGGAATGGGTTCAGAGAGAAGCTGAGAAAATTGGATTGAGAGAGGTAAAAAAAAGAGTTGAGTCCGGACTTTTTATCCTAACCCATTCAGGATGGCTGAAAAGAGGAATTACAACTGGAACGACAGCTTCAGCCTCTGCAGTAGGTGCAATAGCATCTCTTTTTGAGGAGACAGATAGCGTTAAGGTCTGGACACCATCTGAAATCGAGGTTGAGGTAAAAGTTAATGCGAAAAATGGAGTTGCTGTTGCAAAGAAGTTTTCAGGAGATCACTCATTTGATGTCACAGATGGAGTTGAGATCAGAGCTGAAATCAGCAAAAATCTTGATTTTGGAGAGGGTATTGGTAGGCTGAATGGAAAGCCGTCCATAAGCAGTTCAGCAATGAACCAGCTTACAAGAAATATTAATCTCATGCGCGAGAAGTTTGATTGCAAAGAATGGGTGAAAATATCAATTCCTGAAGGAAGAAAACTCTGGGAAAAAACTGGAAACAGGAGGTTCGGTATTCAGGGCGGGATATCAATTCTCGGCACTACGGGCTTTGTTGAGCCTTGGTGTGATGAGCTTGTTGAGGCAAAGGTAAGAATAGCGAGCCAGTATGATAGAGTTGCTCTCACAACAGGGAGAAAGGGGTGGAAATGGTCGAAAAAGAACCTTCCAGACTTTCAGCCAATTGTCATGGGAGTTCATTTTGACAGAGCTTTAGAGAAGCTTGAAAGTGAGATTGTGATTGTTGGACTCCCTTCCCTTCTCGTCAAGTGGGCATGTCCTGAGTTGAGGGGGAAGATACTTGGAGGGTTGCGTTCAGAAGAGTATCGGAAAAGAGTTTTCAAAAAAGCCAGAGAAATAAACAAAAACGTATCTGATGTTCTTTTGATAGACTAAAAACTTGTTTTATCTGAAATTTGGGCTTTTTCTCTGAGATAAGTTGAAAGATTGGCAGAATAGAAGTGGATGTGAGTGTAGCCTGCAAGGGTGTTGTAAGCTAGAGCACCATCAAATCCATCAGCTATTCCATTACCATCGGTCTTGAAGGCGAATCTAACATCACTGTCTGGAACTGCATAGCTGTAGTGGAATTCATGCCCCCTAAATACACTCTCGAAAAATGGATTCTCTTTTATCACCTCTCCCCTCACATATCCAAGAGCCTGAAGTTTGTCTGTGAATATGACATCAATGTCGAGCACACCTGCCATTCTTCTTTTCTTTCCTTTGCTTTCAAGTTTCCTTGCAAGAACCATCATCCCTCCGCATTCAGCGTATATCGGTTTCTCATCTAAAGCCTCTTTTTTGATAAATCTAACGAATCCGGGAAATTCGTAGAGCTCAGGATATCCACCGCCTATGTAATAAATATCACAATCAACCTTCTCTCCCTTTAACGGAGAAAAGAACACAAGTTTTCCGATGCTTTTCAGAATCTCGAGATTATCCCTGTAGTAGAATGAAAATGCCTGATCAAACGGTATGCCTATTCTTAAATCCCCATTCCTGTCCAGTTCTTCATCAGCCTCGTCAAATTCGATTTGGACTTCGCTGATTTCAAGAATGCCATCAAGATCTATGTGTTCTTCTGCAAGTTCTGCAAGAGCTTTGATGTCTCTCTCCACCTCAAGTCCAAGATGAAGTCCCAGGTGTCTGCTCTCTGTTTCAAGAATCTTTGATCTTGGCACAACTCCAAAAACTCTGTAGCCTTTCTCCTCAAAAACTCTTTTCAGCTTGAGATGAAATTCGGTAGCGTTGTTGAATATCACACCAGCAATTCTCACATTTCTATCAAAATTTCTGAAGCCCTCAAACATTGCAAGAGCTGAAAGAGACATTGCTCTTACGTTCAACACAAGAATTACAGGCAAATTCAGAATTCTTGCAATATGGCTTGTGGATGAAAATGTAGAAAGCTTGTACCCATCAAAAAGCCCCATAACACCTTCTATTATGCCAACATCCTTTAGATTCATCCATTTTGAAAATGATCTCCTCACACCATCCTCACCCATCATGAATGCATCGAGATTGACAGCCCACTCGCAGAATGAGTAATGAGAGGGATCTATAAAATCAGGACCAACTTTAAAAGGCTGGACTTTAAGATTCCTTTTCATCATTGCTGCGGTGATTGCAAGGGATATGCTCGTCTTGCCAGTTCCGCTGTGAATGCCTGAAATGACAAATGCATGCATGGAGAATTTTTGGCTGTCTGATATTTAATGATTGAGCAACATTTTGAGCTCGTAATTAACTATAGACCAAGGTCTGGAAGTGCTGGCTAAATTCTATCTACAAATTTAAAAAAGTTAAATGATGAATGAAAATTTTATCATCACGTTTAGGCAGAGAGCATGGTGTTTAGCGGTTAGCAAAATATACCTTTGCATTGATGTCTAAGGCTTTAAAACCATCAGTAATTTTTGGAAAGAGGTAATGAGGCTTGAAGGATACAAAAGAATGTTTAAAGTCTCAAAACAACGTAAAGCTTAAAAACATAAAATAAAAAAGGAATTGAACAGCCGATGGCTTTTCTGGAAAATCAAAAAAGAAGGAGATACTATGGTGTCTGGAATGTTGCAGGATAAGGTGTATAAGGGCACAACAACAGTGGGAGTGGTTTGTAGGGACGGAGTAGTTATGGCTACAGAAAGAAGAGCAACAATGGGTCACTTCATTGCTAGCAGAAGGGCAAAAAAGATCTATAAAATCTCTGACAGGGTTGCAATGACAACTGCAGGGAGTGTTGGGGACGCTCAGTTTCTTGTAAGGCTGATAAGGGTTGAGATGAACCTTTATGAAATCAAAAAGGAAGAAAAACCGAGCGTTAAGGCAATAGCAACAATGACCTCAAACCTGCTGAATTCGGTCAGATATTTCCCGTATCTTGTGCAATTGCTCATTGGAGGAATAGATGAAAGGGGAAACAGCATATTTTCCATAGATCCTATTGGCGGGGCGATAGAGGAGATGGATGTCGTTGCAACTGGTTCAGGCTCTCCAATGGCTTACGGAATACTTGAGGATCTGTATTCTGAGGACATGGATGTTAATCAGGGAGTTGAGCTAGCAGTAAGAGCGGTTCATTCTGCCATGAAAAGAGATTCTGGAAGTGGAGATGGGATTGATGCCGTAAAGATTACACATGAGGGTTATTATGAGCTAAGCAAAGAAGAGGTTGAGAAAATAGTGTCAAAGTTCAGAAAGTAGTTTTTGCCATAGGATAGGCATGTCAAGCAAGGAGTATATTAAGCAGTTAAAGGAAAGGATTTATGAACACGTTCCAAAGAACATTAGGGTTACCAATGTTGAATTTGAAGGTCCCAATCTGGTTATATACGTTGATAATCCTCAGGAGTTTGCGGAAAGCGGAGATATTGTGAGAAAGCTTGCAAAAGACCTCAGAAAGAGGATAAAGATAAGACCAAATCCAAAAAGTCTCAAGCCTCCAGAAGAAGCTAGGGAGATAATCAAGGAGATAGTTCCGGATGAGGCACAAATTACAGATTTCTTTTTTGATGAAGAGAATGGAGAAGTGATTATAGAGGCAGAGAAGCCCGGGATAGTCATTGGTAAGAATGGGGTTACGCTGAGAGAGATAATGAAGGCTGTAGGTTGGAGCCCAAGACCTGTAAGGACTCCACCAATAAAATCAAAAACAATAGAGAATGTCAGAAACTTCCTTTTAACGTTCAAGGATGAAAGAAAGGACATATTGAAGAGAATAGGGGAGAGGATACACAGAGGAACGATTTATGAGGACAAGTGGGTGAGGGTAACCTTTCTTGGCGGATCAAGGGAAGTTGGGAGAAGCTGCTATCTTTTGCAAACACCTGAAAGCAAGGTTCTGATAGATTGTGGTGTTAATGTGGGGAACATTCAGCAATCCCCCTATCTTTATGTTCCTGAAATTCAGCCCCTTGACAGCATTGATGCTGTTGTTGTAACCCATGCCCATCTTGACCACTGCGGACTGGTTCCAATTCTTTTTAAATATGGCTATAGAGGTCCAGTTTACCTCACTTCCCCAACAAGGGATCTGATGGTTCTTCTGCAGATAGACTTCATTGAGGTTGCAGGTAGGGAAGGAAATCCAACAGCCTATGATTCGCAGCATGTTAGAGAGGCTTTAAAGCACACAATAACCTTGGATTATGGAGTTGTTACGGATATCTCTCCAGACATTAGGCTTACATTCTACAACGCTGGACACATCCTTGGTTCGGCAATAGCCCACTTCCACATTGGAGAAGGACTTTACAACATAGCCTTTACTGGTGATTTCAAGTTTGAGAAAACAAGACTGTTTGACAGGGCACAGACTCACTTTCCTAGGCTTGAAGCACTAATAATAGAATCAACTTACGGAGGGCATGAGGACTTTCAGCCTTCAAGAAAGGAAGCTGAGGAGAGATTGATTGAGATTATAAAGAAGACCGTTGAGAGAGGAGGAAAGGTCCTCATTCCTACTTTTGCTGTAGGAAGAAGTCAGGAGGTTATGATAGCACTTGAAGAGGCTATGAGAAACAAGGTAATTGAGGAGGTTCCTGTCTATCTCGATGGGATGATCTATGAAGCAACAGCAATCCATACGGCCTATCCTGAGTATCTGAATTCAGATCTTAGGGATTTGATATTCCACCACGGAATAAATCCTTTCATCAGCGAAAACTTTATCAGAGTTGATTCACCGAGCAAAAGGCAGGATGTGATTGATGACGCAACACCATCGGTAATTCTTGCTACCTCTGGCATGCTCAATGGAGGTCCGGTTATGGAGTATTTCAGAGCTTTTGCAGGTGATGAAAGAAACACGATAGTTTTTGTTGGTTATCAGGCTGAAGGGACTCTTGGAAGGAGGATTCAAAAGGGATGGAGGGAAGTGCCAATGCCATCAGAGGGTGGAAAGAGAGATGTTGTGGAAGTAAATCTTGAGGTTGAGACAGTTGATGGTTTTTCAGGGCATTCTGACAGAAGACAGCTATTGAATTATGTCAGAGCGTTGAAGCAGAAGCCAGAGAAAATCATGACGATTCATGGGGATGAGAACAAGTGCATAGAGCTAGCCTCAGCAATCTACAAAACCTACAGGGTTGAAACTAGAGCTCCGTTGAATCTTGAAACTGTGAGATTTCTATGACAAGGCTGGTAAGTTTTGTTGGAACATCCGATAGCGGGAAAACTACGATTTTAACAAAGGTAATACCACTGCTTGTTCAAAAAGGGCTTAGAGTTGCTGTTGTGAAGCATCATGCCCATGGAGACTTTGAAATTGACAAGGAAGGGAAGGATTCTTGGAAGCTGTACAGGAGTGGTGCAGATGTGATAATCTCATCGCCTGTTAAAATGGCATTTATAAGGAGGGCTAAAAATGATGATCTTGATTTCGTTTTTGAGAGGTATCTTGATGGGGACTACGATATAGTAATAACGGAGGGATTCAGCAGGGCTGGAAAGGATAGGATAGTTGTTCTGAACGATCCTGAGAAAATAGATTACTTTAAGCATGGAAGGATACTTGCAGTTGTCTGTGATGAAAGTGTTGAAGGTTATAGAACATTCAGAAGGGATGAGGTTGAGGAGATCGCAGAATTCTTGTACAAGCTGGTGAAGGAATGAGGGTTGGGATTTTTAGGCCTGAGATGTATCGTGATGAGACTGTCAAGCTTTTTGAAAGAAGAGGTTTTAGCGTATTTTTCACCCCGATGATCGAAGTTCAGGAGCTTGAGGTTGATGTGGGGGATGCAGATTACACGATAATAACGAGTCAGACCGCTGCAAAAATAGCTTTGAAAAAGGATTTGATAAGGGGGAAGGTTATAGCAATTGGATCAAAAACCGGAAAGGTTTTGGAGAAGATGGGTTATGAGGTATTTTTACCATCAACCTACAGCTCAAAATCCCTTTTCCAGGAATTTAGATCATTGCTCAAGGGGAAGAGGGTTAACTTGCTGAGAAGCAATAAGGGAGATCCAGTTCTGAAAAAACTGTCTGAATTTTGCTCTTTAAAAGAGTTCAACCTCTACAGAATATTGCTTTTGCATGGAGAGGAGCAGAAAAAAGCTGTGAGGGAGATAACTGAAGGACTTGTTGATGCCGTCGTTTTTTCAAGCAGAATGATTGTTGAAAGCTTTTTTGAAAATTCAAAGAGCATCGGTATTTATGATAGTGCTGTGAAAAGACTCTTAGAGATCCCTGTAATTGCCATTGGCTCTCCAACTGCTGAAAAATTAGCTGAACATAGCATATCTCCTTTCATTCCTGAAGAGTACACATTTGAGGGTGTTTTAAGGCTTTTGGAAAAGTTGCGCAGCACTTAAATATCAGCTTTTTAATCAATAATTGATGTCGAAAATAAGGCATCTCATTTCCATTGATGATCTTTCGAGACAGGACATTGAATACATTTTGAAAAAAGCAGATAATTTCGTTGAAGTCGCCAAGGGAAAAAAATCTCTTAAAATTCTCAGTGGGAAGATACTTGCAAATCTGTTTTTTGAGCCTTCTACAAGAACAAGGATGAGCTTTGAAACTGCGATGAAAAGACTTGGAGGGGATGTGATCAACCTGGGCAGCTTGGAAGCCACAAGTCTTGCTAAGGGCGAGAGTCTGGCTGATACTCTAAGGGTTGTCCAGCAATATGCAGACTGCATAGTCTTGAGACATCAAAGGGAAGGTTCTGCCAGATTTGCATCTCAAATTTGCTCTGTTCCAGTGATAAATGCAGGAGATGGTGCAGGACAGCACCCAACCCAAACCCTTCTTGACCTCTACACCATTAGAATGGAGGCAAAGCTCAAAAATCTGAAGATTGCCATGGTTGGGGATCTAAAGTATTCAAGAACTGTCCACTCCTTGATAAAAGCCCTTGCCCTCTTCAATGCGGAAATCTATCTTGTTTCCCCTGAGCTTCTAAAGCTTCCAGAGGAGATACTTGAGGTGGATGCAAGGTTCATCGAATCCGATCTCAAGACAGCAATAGATGAGGTTGACGTGCTTTATGTAACAAGGATACAGAAGGAGAGATTCCCCGATGAGGAGGAATACAGGAAAGTTGCCGGAAGCTATAAGATAACTTCAGACATGATAGAGGGCAAGGATGTTGTGGTAATGCATCCCCTTCCTAGGGTTGATGAGATAGCATATGATGTTGACAGACTGAAGAATGCTGTTTATTTCAAGCAGGCTTTTTATGGAGTGCCTGTGAGGATGGCAATACTCAGCGAGGTGATGTCATGAACGTTTTGACTGTGAGCAAGATAAGGGAAGGCACCGTCATTGATCATATCACCGCAGGCAAGGCTTTGGAGGTGTTGAAGATTATAGGGATAAAGAGTGGGAGCAAAGAAAGGGTAAGCATGGCTATGAACGTTGAGAGTAGAAAAATGGGGAAAAAGGACATAGTCAAGGTTGAAGGCAAGTTCATAGGAGATGAAGAGCTAAACAGAATTTCTCTGATTGCACCAAGGGCAACCATAAACATAATCAAGGAGTTTGAAATAATCAGGAAGTTTAACGTGTCCCTTCCTAGGGAGGTTGAGGGGATCATAAGGTGTCCAAACCAGAACTGCATGTCAAATGATGAAAAAGAGCCAGTAAAATCATTTTTCAGAATTGAGGAGGAGGATGGCAGGGTTATAGCTAGATGTGAATATTGCGGAAAAAAGGTTTATGATATTGGAAGGTTCTTGGTGTAGGTATGTGGAGCAAAATCCAGAAAAAATTTGAGAAGTATCCGTCACAGATTGCTGTTGCAAAGGAATTTCTGAAGCTTGGAATATCTGTCAGAAATGGAAAGGCTTACTGCGGTGGTATTGAACTTGTTCCAACAAAAATTGCAGATGCCGTTGGAGTTGACAGAAAGGTTGTAGTCATGGCTATACAGAACATAGAGGAGGATGAGGAACTCAGAGAGGTGTTCTCCTCATTAAGACCCGTAGCATACATTGCTGAAGTTGCAAGAATACTTGATTTTGGTGTGCTTGAGGTTTTTGCTGAAAGCCAAAAGCCTGGAATTGTTGCTGGCATAACAAAGATCCTTGCCGATGAGGGCATAAGCATAAGGTACATGCTTGCTGAAGATCCTGAGCTGAGTGTTGAGAGCAAGCTAACAGTTGTAACAGAATCAAAAATTCCCGGTAGACTTGTTGACAAGTTTCTTGAAGTGCCAGGGGTTATAAAGATAGTGCTGAGCTGATCACCATCTCTCCCTCCAGAAGGCTGGAATGAAGAGGGATAAGACTGTGAAGAGCTCAAGTCTCCCAACCCACATATCAAATGCAAGTATCAGCTTTGCAGGTGTTGGCAGTGATGCATAGCTTTCAGATGCCCCCACCATCCCAAGTCCGGGACCAACGTTGTTGAGGGTAGCGGAGACTGCAGAGACCGATGTTATGAAATCCAATCCAGTGAGTGAAACTGCAAGGGTTGAGATTACAAATATGAGGATGTAGAGGGAAAAAAAGGCTGTTATATTGTTTAGAATCTCCTTGTCCACTATCTCATCGTTGAATCTGACTATTCTTGCGGTTCTCGGTTCTGCACTCTTCAGTATTTGGGAAAGGGAGTGCATTGAGAGAAGGTAGATTCTGGCAACCTTTATTCCTCCTCCTGTTGATCCTGTGGATCCGCCTATAAACATCAACACCAGAATTAAAAGTCTTGCCGAATCGCTCCACTTGTCAAAGTCAACTGTGGTGTAGCCTGTAGTAGTCATTATGCTTGTTGTCTGAAAGAATGAAAACCTTATTGATTGAGTTAGAGGATAACGGTCTAGATTGAGTATGCATATTACCGCTGAAGCTATTAGGATTAGGGCTATGTAGAATCTGAATTCTGTATCTTTCAAAAACCTGAAATTTCTGTTTAAAAGCAGATAAATAAGGGCGAAGTTTGTTCCTCCCAATATCATGAATACGAATATCACAGCCTCTATTGCGGGATTCTGGAAGTATGCTATGCTCTCGCTGTGTGTTGAGAAACCACCTGTTGAAAGGGTTGTGAAAGTATGGGTGATGGAGTCAAAGAGACTCATTCCAAATGTATACAGCAAAAGGATTTCAAGGGCAGTTAGAAACATGTAGGTTGCATAGAGCCTTATTGCAGTATCTCTGAGCTTTGGTCTTATCTTTTCAACCTTAAGTCCTGGAACTTCTGCTTGCAAGAGCGTTTCCCCTTTCTTGGATAAAGCAGGAAATATTGCAACAAACAAAACAACTATTCCCATTCCTCCAAGCCACTGCGTCAATCCTCTCCAGAAAAGGAGGGATTTGGGTAGAACCTCAACTCTATTAAAGATCGTTGCTCCTGTTGTTGTGAAGCCTGACATGGTTTCGAAAAATGCATCCACTGGATGCGTGTGGTAGTATATGTAAGGAATGCTTCCCAAAATTGAGACAAAAAGCCAGCCAAGCCCAACAATTGCATAGCCTTCCTTGTACTTTGCGATCTCGCTTTCAGGCTTTGAGAGGTGGTAAGCGATAAAGCCTAAGAATAGGCAGAGGGACATTGGTATTAGGTAGGCAAAAACATCTTCGTTATAGTAGAATGCGATTAAAATTGGCAAGATGAAAACGATTGAAAAATAGATGATTATCTGGGAAAGATAGTTTACAACAAGCCTTGTGTTCATCCTCTCAGCCTTTTCTCCACTTCCTCAACATTCTCCCAAGTTGTTAAAACGTAGAGAAGATCGGATTTTCTCAAAACTGTGTCACCCTTTGCAACCTCTATGCTTCCGTTTCTTTTAACTGCTGCAATTATCGTGTTGTCTGGCAGCTTGATCTGGGAAACCCTCTTGTTATCAATACCGCTCTCAATCTCGATTATTATAACGCCCTCCTTTATCTCTCCAACTGCCTTGACCTTCATCATTCTGAGAATTTTCATCACTTCAAGGTAAGTTGATTTTCTAGGGGAGAGAGCGGCATCAACTCCAACCTTTTCAAAAAGAGAGGCATATTCCTTTTTGTTCACCCTGACAAATGCTTTTTTTACCCCTAGACTTTTTGCAAGAAGCGCCACAAGCAAGTTCTTTTCATCACTTTCCGTGCAGGCTATTATGACATCAGCCTTCTCGATCTCCTCCTCTATCATCATGTTCATGTCAGTCGCATCTCCAATCACAACCTTTACCTTTCTGAGCTCTCTAAGAGCGTTTTCCGCAATTTTTTCATCTCTTTCTATTATTTTTATGTTGAGATTCAACCTCTCAAGAAGCTTGGCTGTGTAAACACCAACTGTTCCTGCTCCAACGATAACAACACTCTTTGCTGTCTGCTCTCCTATAATCTCTCTCAAGCCCTCTATTTCACTGCTTTTTCCGAACACAGCAATCCTGTCCTCGGGTTTAATCACGGTCTCTCCCTTTGGCACTATGATCTTATCTCCACGATGGATTGCCGCAATAATCACGTTTTTTGGAAATTCTATCTCTGAGATTTTCTTGTTTGCAACCGGAGAGTCTGGCTTTACAGAAAGCTCAACAATCGTTATATCTTCGAATTCTGCAAACTCAATTGAGCCTGGGAGAGTGACAAGCTTTGCAAAGTCGTATGCAAGAACGAGCTCAGGACAAATAAGAACGTCATATCCAATTGGGTGACCTCTGACAACAGGCTTGTCTGCATACTCCGGATTGCCAACTCTCACTATAACTGTGTTGACCCCCATTCTCTTTGCTGCCAGAGCAGAAAGGAGGTTAATCTCATCATCACCCGTTACCGCAATGAACATCTGACTTCTCTCAACCCCAGCCTTTTTCAGAATTCTCACATTTGCCGCATTTCCCTTAACAACTTCAACATTAAGCCTGTCAACCTCTGCAGCCTTTGTTTCATCCTTTTCAATTACAGTTACATCGTACTTTTCTGCAAGATCCTTGGCTATGTTGAAGCCAACCTCACCTGCACCTGCAATGATTATCCTCATCTCTCCTCGCCTTCAAACATCCTTCCAATTAAAATACCTATCTCGTACATTAAGATTACCGCAACTAAAACAACAATCTGGGAGAGTCCTGTTATGTCAAATGTTATGTTTGTTGCAAGGATGAAGACTGCAAAGTAGATCAGGAGCCTTTTTTCCCTGAGCCATTTCGTTGAAATCATTCTCAGCTTTACAGCTATAATTGTCACCGTTGGGATCTGAAAAGCAAGTCCAACATAGAGTGTAAGCTTTAAGGCATTCTGAAGCGATTTTCTGATTGAGAGAAAGGGTTCGGCACCAAAATACTCTATGACAACTGTGCTGTAGAGCTTTGGGAGTATTATGTAGTATGAGAAGATAGAGCCCACGATAAACATGATGTAGGAGAATGGGAGAAAGAGCTTTAGGAATCTCCTTTCATGCATGTAGAGTCCTGGTTTCATGAAGAGATATATCTGATAGATCAGCCAAGGATATGTCAGGAGGAGTGAGAAGTAGGCTGAGGCAAGAATTCTTGTTACGATGTATTCCTGAGGTGAGTAGACAACCATGCTCTTTCCTTCAAAGAGATCGTTCCATATGTAGGTTATTATAACATCTGATTTGAAGTAGATGGCTATTAGAATTACGATAAAGGGGAAGACTCCCTTTATTACCCTCTCCCTCAGCTCTGCTATGTGCTCTCTAAGCTCCATGTCTCTGTCTTCTGGAGGCTGCACACCAAAGTTTTTGGATTTTTGAATAAAACAATTCCGTCTGGGCAATTTTATCATTCAAGGAAAAATGATTTATCCACTTCTACATGCCTTTAATCAATGCATCTCACTCGCGATGAAGAAAAACTACTGGAAAGTGAAAATCCAACTTTGAGGAAGTGCATGGAGATACTCGTTGCACTGGGAGAAGTTTTTGGGGCTGAAAAACTTGTAGAGATAAAGTCAGCTCAGATTTCAGGCATATCATATGACAATATAGGTGATGAGGGTCTGGAATGGCTTGAGAGCTTTAATGCCAGGGTTGTAGTTAAGACATTTTCAAATCCTGCAGGTATGGACTTGAATAGGTGGAGAGAAATGGGTCTTGAAAAGGATTTCTTTCAGAAACAGATGAGGATAATAAATGCTTTGAAGAGAATAGGGGTTGAGATAACACTCACCTGCACTCCCTACTACCTTGAAACCCCATCACTTGGTGATCACCTTGCATGGGCTGAGAGTTCTGCTGTTGTTTATGCCAATTCTGTAATAGGGGCGAGAACAAACAGAGAGAGCGGAATATCAGCATTGGCTTCTGCTGTTATAGGAAAGACTCCATATTACGGGCTTCATATAAAAGAGGAGAGATCTCCAAGTGTGAGGATCATTGTTAAGAGAGATGTAGAACCTGCAATTGCCGGTTTTACTTCCGGTAAGATTGTGGGATCCGAAATACCCTTGGTTGAGTTTGAAAGAAAGGTATCACATGAGGATCTCAAGGCTTTTGGCTCTGCTCTGGCAGCAAGCGGGGGAGCCGGAATGTTTCATGCTAAAGAGATAACTCCAGAGTGGATGGATTTTGAAACTCCATCAGAAAAGATCGTTGTTGATGAGGAAGAGGTTTTTGATGAGTGTGAGCCTGATTTGATTGCAATTGGATGCCCCCATACTTCGGCTGAGGAACTAAAAAGAATTCTTGAGATGCTTAGCAGGTATGGAAGTCCAAAGAAAAAGCTCTGGATTTTCACATCTAGAAATGTAGCTTTGCAGAATGCCGAGATTGTTAGAAAAATAGAGGAATTCGGGGCAAGAGTTTTCTATGATACGTGCATGGTTGTCTCACCAGCAACATCAGAATTCGATTGCGTTATGGTAAACAGCGGAAAGGCTCTGGAGTACTTGCCAAAATTGAGGAACGTTGCTGTAACATTTGGAACTTTGGAAAATTGCATCAGGAGGGCTGTAAAATGAAATTTGGAGCGAGAGTGATATCAAAGGGATATGCAGAGGGCTATGCCCTCGTCTCAAAAAAGCCAGTGTCGTTTCTTGGTGATGTGAGTCCTGAGAATGGGGTGATAGTTGACAGAGAGAATGAGATATACGGCGAAAGTGTTTCAGGCAGAATTTTCGTTTTTCCTGAGGGTAGAGGTTCTACTGTTGGAAGCTACACCTTGCTGAGGATGAAGAAAAGGGGCTGCGCTCCAGCAGGGATTATAATGCTCAGGAGTGAGGCAATAATTGCTGTTGGAGCCATAGTAGCAGAAATCCCTCTTGTCGACCTTCCTGAAGTAAATGTAGTTGAGGAGATAAAAAATGATGACTTTGTGAGGATATACGCAGGAAAAGAGGGGTGGATTGAGGTTGATAGATGAAAAGAAGATTGGCGAACTTTTTTTAATTTATCAGAAGGAGGCAAGAGGTGATTTGGTTAGATTTTATGTAGTCCCTCTTGTCAGTTTGAGAAGCAGGGAGATGACAAGATTCTTTCAGGAGATCTCGGCTGAATACGACGTTAGGCTCAAAACCGAGCATGGAGAATTCGTGCTTGAGTTTAAAAAAAGGAGGGAGAGATACACGCTAAACATAATACTTTTCATTCTAACGTTTTTGAGCGTCACGTTTACTGGAAGCATGTTTTACGGCAACTTTGATCTCAAGACTGGGCTTCAGTTCGCCCTTGCGGTGATGTTTGTATTAGGAAGTCACGAGCTTGCCCACTATCTCACAAGCAGAAGATGGGGTATGAAGACATCGCTCCCATACTTCATTCCCTTCCCAACGATAATTGGCACTCTGGGTGCGGTGATAAAGCAGAGGGGTTTAATAAAGAGCAGGAAGGCTCTGCTTGAAATCGGAATTTCGGGACCGATAGCCGGGGTTCTGGCGTCTGTAATTGTTTCATACTTCGGTTTTAAAATGAGAGTTCCAGAGATGCCTGCTGAAGGGCAGGTAATTGTTCTAGGAGAGCCGGTGCTTTTCAGACTAATTGCAGAATATGCTGGATATCAGGGATACTTCATTCATCCTGTGGCATTTGCTGGATGGGTTGGAATGTTTATCACGGCATTGAATCTAATTCCTGTTGGTCAGCTTGATGGCGGGCATGTGATGAGGGCAATTGCAGGCACGAAGTCTGAGCTAGTATCGAGAATATTTCCCTTTATTTTGATCTCCATAGGTTTTATCTACAGAGAATCTGGTGTTTGGCTTTTCTGGGGGTTGATAACCATGTTTTTCTCAATGCAAAGACATCCGGATCCTGAAGACGATTCAAAACTTCCAATGCGATATGTTGTTGCAGGCATAACAACGTTTTTGATTGGTTTGCTATGTTTCACACCCACCCCCTTCAGATTTTCAAAAGGTTTATAATGTCATAATTAAATATGGTGGATTGGTGTGAGGTGGCAGGAAAAGTTCGTTTCACTACTTGACTCAACACTCGAATACATGAGAACAGAGAGAATTGCTGCCATACTAGTCCCCATACTGCTTAAAGAGGAACCAGAAATAGTCATGATTAAGCGAAAGAAGCACCTCAGCAGAAGTGCAGGACACATAGCATTTCCGGGAGGTATGAGGGATGAAAATGAGAATCCCCTTGAGACTGCTCTGAGAGAGGCTGAAGAAGAAATCGGTGTGAATCCTGAGGATGTTGAGGTTCTTGGTTTCCTAACTCCAAGAGATGTTTTTGAGCATCAGATCAAAATACATCCGGTTGTCGGGGTAATTTACACAGAGAGGTTTGTTAAGAACGAATACGAGGTTGAGAAAATACTTGTTGACCGGCTTGAATACGTTTTGAGGTCAAGAAAAATTGCAGACTGGGGCCCAAACTTTGAATGTTCAGGAGAGCTTGTTTGGGGAGCATCAAGCAGAATTTTGGATGACCTCTACATGCGCATTCTGAAGAGATACAGGAGTATTGATGCATTTTTCAACAAATCTCTTGGAATGGATTAATTTCAGCCTGATGGAAGAATACTAAAAATCCAGATTCCTTTAAAGAAATCGGAAATTAATTTAAATAAATTATCCATGAGATTCTTTTAGGATGAAACTTCTCACCATTGGCACAGGTAGAGCCAGCAAAATTGCAGAGATCTTTGCAAGAAGAGGGGCTAGGGTCAACAATGTAAATTTATTCAAGGCATTTGCAATCGTGCAGTCCATAGAGATGCTGAGAAGTTTGAAGTATATTGAAGATAAGAAAAAATTTTACGTGGTTTTCAGAGAAGATGTTGATGTTAGAAGTGCATTCAACAGCATAATCTCTTTCAATGAACTTTTTGAAGCTTCCCTAGTTATATGCGATCTATTTGACGATTTCTCCTATTTAACTGCTTTAAGACTTGCTGAGGAACTTGAAATATCAACCGAAGAGCCAAGACTGTGTTTGGCTATCACACCCCCTCTTGACAGTCCGAAAAGTGTCAATACAGCATTCAGAAGAATAAGATCTCTTACAAATGAATTTGAGAGCGTCTTTCTTTACGAAACTTTCACTGGCTTTGAAGAGCTTTTGATAAAATCTTTCAATGTGATGTCGCTTGTTGGTGAGATTGATGCTAGGAAAAGGGTAAGCGGGGAGGTTGTTGTGGATACAAGCGATTTTTTAAATTCCCTTGCAAAAGACGGCATAAGTGTTGTAGCTTTTTACAGCCAGAACCTTCCAATGAAGCTGATAAGGAGGTTGAAAAGAAGGAATTACAGCGAAATAGTGGCAGAGAGAACCGAAAGGATGGTAAAGATGTTTGAAAATGCCCTAAAAAATCTGAGTTCAAGAGGTGAGCTAAGCTCTGCGCAGAAGTCCTTGCTCGTCTTTTCAGGCGACCCAGATGAGATGACAATGGATGGCATGTTTGAATGCATAAAGGCTATTGAAAGAATGAATCCAGACCTCATTGTGAGGTTTGGTGACTATCCAGTTCCTAACTCGAATGAGCTGAATGTTGTGACCGTTTTTTCAGGAATAAAGAAGTTTAGGTTATGATTTTTGCGCCTCCTTCTCTGACAACAATTGTATGTTCTGCTTGGCTAACCGGCTCTCTTTTTATTTCAGTCAGAACTGGGTATGCCCTTAAAATTCCATCTCTGACAAGCTTTAAAAGAATTATCTCTCTTGGATTTTTAAGCCACCTCTTTGCAAAGGGAAGCGTTCTGTATTTTTCAACTTCAGAGAGAATCTCTCTTGCCATTTTCATTCTTACAGGCTTATTTGAAATTACAGAGTATATCTGAATTTCCTTTCTCTCAGCAACCTTTCCTGCACCGCTTGTAATGAATGGTTCTATTGCAAAAACCATTCCCTCCTTTATCTCCACACCTCTATCTACGCTGTAGTTGTAGATGGTTGGAGGTGCATGTGCAATGTATGGAAGAAATCCGTGACCTGTTAGATTGTAGACAGGATTGAAACCAAACTCTTTTGCAATTTTATGTATCTCTCTTCCTATTTCTGCCGTATTCACTCCTGGCTCAATTATCTCTATCGCATTTTTCAATGCTCTCTCTGCACACTCAACAAGATCATCATGCTCTCCAAGATCTATGGAAAATGCTGTGTCAGCTATGTAACCATCTATGTGTGCCCCAATGTCAATCTTTACCAAGTCTCCCTCTCTGAACACTCTTTTATCATTTTTTGATGGTGTGGAGTGGGCGGCATCCTCGTTTATGGATATATTGCAGGGAAAAGCTGGCTCGGCTCCAAGCTCTCTGATTTTGCTCTCAACAAACTCTGCAATTTCCAGATAGCTAACATCAGGCTTTACCAATTTTACAACTTCCTCTCTAACTGTTTTTAGGACTTTTCCAGCTTTTATGTGCTTTTCTATCATGTTTCCAGCCTCACATAATCCTTATATTTTGTCAAAACCTCGCATTCATGTTTTTTAAGAACGACCGTGTCTTCAATCCTAACACCACCCTTATCTGGATAGTATAAACCCGGTTCAACCGTTACAACCATTCCGGACTTTAAAACCTCTCCGCCCTCATGCAGTCTAGGTTTTTCATGTACCTCCAATCCAACACCATGACCTGTTGAATGAATAAAACCCTCCTTCGAGTTCTGTCTAAGTGTAGAGTAGCCAAAAGATTCAAGAACGTCACAAACAGTGTTGTGAACTTCATCTCCACCCACACCATCTCTAATAGTTTTCAAAGCCTTGTTTTTTGCCTCAATGCAGGCTGAGATCATATCCTCTATCTCCTCGTCCTCATCAATAACAACAGTTCTTGTGAAATCGGAGTGGTATCCTGTTTTTCGACATTTCGGGAAGATGTCGAAGATGACATGCTGTTCAACTTTCCCATGACCTAGGTAATGGGGATCCGAGCTTCTGGTTCCACTTGCTATGATCGTGTTCTCTGCCACATAGCCTAGTGAAAAAACGTACGCTTCAACATTTTCTCTCAATCTATCAGCATCCCTCTCCTTTTTCAGTAACTTCAAGAAGTGATTGAAGGCTTTTATGTTAATCCCGCTTACCTCTCTTATCCTCTCTATCTCCTTAGAATTTTTTACCGCTCGCATTGAAGAGTAAGGATTCTCTATTATCTCTATATCAAAGTGAGGCATGAGAGCTTGATAAAGAAAGGACGGAAATTCTTCTGGAATGAGAATCTTTCTTGCGTGATGTGTTTTTAGCAGTTCTATGAATGTCTCTGCCATGGCTTCCTTTACACCCTTTTTTTCATTCCTGAGCTTCTCATAAAAACCTAGATCACTTAAAGATGCAATTTCTCTTACCTTGCTCTCTTTCTGAGCTCTTTTCTTCTCCATCTCACTAACAACTAGTAGCTCAGTCCCGTCATCTCCAACCATGTAAAACGCCTTTTCGGGAATCCTGAATCTAGTGGCATAGTAAAAATTCGGGTCATTTGAGCTTGAGTACATTATGAAAAACTGTGCCTCTCTCTCAATCAGCTTTTCCTGAATCATGCTTTCCCTTTAGCTTGCCCATTAAAAAACTTAGGGACAACACTTAAATTTGTGATTATAAAAAATTTAAGACATGGCGGAAGAAAAGAAAAAGAAGGTTTATTATGAGGGTGAAGAAGTAAAGGCAAAGAAAAAGCTTTACTACTATGGAGAGGAGGTTAAAGCAGAAAAGAAGGAATAGCCATGGTTCTTGGGTCGAAGGATCTTACCTCTTCAACCTTCAGTGGAAGACAAACTCTGCTTACAAGACCGTTTAGTGAGTATGGTAACCTTATCAGCCTCATCTCCCCGTTTGTCACCCATTGGTCAATAGCATATCCAGAATAATTCTTTGCAATCTCCTCTCTTTCTTCCTTTGAAAGCCTTACAGCTTTCTTGTCAAGCACGTGAATGTGAAAGCCTCTGCCAGAATAAGTAATTCTTATCTTCCTGTATTCCTCCTTTAACTCCTCATAAAGCTCCAAGCTCAGTTTTCTTGCTCTCTTGAATTCAATCATACAGAAACTCATACCCTGCCTTCTCTCCATTTTCTCTTTCAAATCTCCGTGGTAAGGGCATGTTATGTTCTCCGGATCTACGTCGAATGCCAGTTCCTGCCCCAGAAATCCTTCACAATTCCAGCAGTCTTTGTAAGGTTTATTGCATCTCTGACAGTCTTTTAAGTTTCTGTAAACATTTCTGTCATAGTAAAATCCTTCAGGAAGGTAGTAAAGCACATAATCAAGAACATCCTGAAAGTTTCTGTGCTCATCTATGATCACAGCCTTGCTCTTAATCTCCCTAAATTCCCTCTTGTATATATCGCTGTGCCTACCTACAATAACCGCAAATGCTGTATTTGCTATATCTCTATGTTTGAGCCATGAAATTGCATCATCCTTTCTGAACTCTTTTTTATAGAAAATCTCTCTCTCCTCCAGAGTTGAGGGTCTCATCCCTCTCGGAAATCTGTAGGTCATCAGCATCTCCCTTCCCGTAATGAATGAAAAACCTTGTCAAACTCACACCTCAGGAGGATATCACATAAATGAACCATCCGACAAACGAGATCATACCGAATATGAGTCCAAGTACCGACATCTTTATCCATTCTGATTTCTTTTTGAGAGATTGGTGATAGAGCTTCTCTATTTCCTCGAAGGTCCCTCTTTTCTCTAGAAAAACGTATTGTGTGAACATCGGGTATAGCATGAGTAGTGAGGAAACAACTGTAAATAAAATGGATGAGACCGGGACAAGGACAAGCAGAATTTTAGAAGCATCAATTTTATGCGGTGCAAAGGCTACTAGAAATGCTACAATCCCTACAACCAGGGTAAGAATTCCGTTGGATGCTTTAACAATTATGTCTGTCTTGTCATCGAGCGTTTTCAGATGCTGGAGCATAAAGTTGACCTGCATAATCTCTTCTTGGCTCAGTCTCTTATCTTCCATAAACCATGCAAAGCTAGGGCAAAATTAAAAAGTTACTGAGGATTTTTGAGTTGTTTAAATTGTGTGTCCACAATTCTTATAAGCAGAGCATGGTGATTTATGCTGGGTTGAGTTTAGTTAATTATGCTGGAGATGACAAAAACAAAAGGTGAAGCTGGAGTGGGCCGGTAGCTTAGCCAGGCAGAGCACGGGACTCTTAATCCCGGTGTCGGGGGTTCAAATCCCCTCCGGCCCGTGTGATTTTCGCTGAGAGGGTGATTTAACCACTTTAGAAACTCCACAAGCCTGTCTTCAAGAAACTGGGACAGGTTGGGAATGTATTCTCTTGAAGCTTCCAGAACATCCCTCCGAACAGTCAGACTGACACGGACTTTCCCAAGGTTTGGACGTGCCATGATATGGTTTTATGCGTAGAAAATGTTAAATTTTTGCCTCAAAAAACAGACCAAAACATGATTACCTGTAAGCCTTCTCCCTTTTCTCAGCATCAAAAACCACACACTCTTCCCCTTCAATGAAGATCTTGATCCTGTAATCTCCAGCCCTCAGGACGGTAGATTTTATCATAGCCCTCAAGTTTGACAAGATCTCCTTTTCCAGTCTCCTCAAAAATCTTAAGCTTGGCCAGAATTCTGATCTGGTTTTCCCTCGGAAGTTTACTCAGTTTCCTTAGAAATCTCTTTTCGAATTTCAGATTCATCAATACCGAGCTCCTTCAGAGCTTCATCGAATGACAAAAGCTCAAGCTCTTCTCTCTTTATTCTCTGGAGAAAGTCCTTAATCTCCATTATATCCTGCTTTGTGAGAATCTGAGATTCGAGATATTCAATTCTCTTTTTGAGGTGTTCGATGTCCTTCGCGAGTTTTTCTAGGGTTATGTTTGTCATGATTGTAATTCTGA